>RPQK01000545.1 GCA_003819755.1 Acidobacteriota bacterium
CGGGCGGCTTGTGCCACATTGGCGACCGCCGTGTTGACCTGTTCGACCGCAGAGCTCTGCTGTTTGGTGCTCAGCTCAATTTCCCTCGCGGCTTCGGTGGTATTCCGCAGAAGATCACTGATTTGGCCGAATACCTGCGTCACCTCCCCAAACTGCCTTGTCCCCGCATCTACGGCTTTGGAACCGCTTTCGGTAGCCAGGACTGTGGCGTTCACGGCAGGACGGATCTGGTCGATCAGGCCTCGGATTTCCTTGGTTGAACCGCCTACGCGGTCCGCCAACTTTCGAATCTCCTCCGCCACGACCGAAAAGCGCCTGCCGGCTTCGCCGGCGCCTGCGGCCTCGATAGTGGCATTGATCGCAAGGATGTTCGTCTGCTCGGCCAGTTCGTTGATTATGTCCAGAATCCCGCCGATTTGTTGGGACTTCCGGCCCAGGTCGAGCATGTGGTCGACAATTACGTTCACCTGCTGCCGGATGGCACCCACCTCCGTCTGGGCCTTTCGAACCGTCTCATCGCCGTTTTCAGCCGAGGCTGAAGTGTTTGTCGCGATCCGGGCGACTGCTTGCGCGCTTTCTGCGATTTGCTTCGCTGTCGAGAGGAGCTCCTTGATGGTCGTCGAGATCTCGGTCATCGATGCCACCTGCTCCTTTGCTGTGGTCGTCTGCTGGTTGGCCGCAGCCTGAAGCTCGCTAGCCGAGTTCTGTATGTGCTGTACGGCCGAACCGATTTGACGGTTCAGAGACCTGGAGAGGAAGAGAGCGAGCACGAGAGCGATTGCTACGCCGATGGTCCCGAAACCGATGACGAGGAGGATTGCTCGGCTCGCGGTTCCGGAGGCCTCGGCCTTGGCGTTCTCCAGATGGACTTCTTCCAGTTTGATGAATTCGGCCAGGTGCGTTCTCAAGATTCCGCTCAGTGGAACAACTCGCTGCTGGAAGGCCTTCCCGATACTGACCAGATCTTTCTGAGACTCCCGCATCTCGACGACGCGATCACCGGAATCGAACTGAGTCGTCGCGTCCTTGGCGAGCTGATCCAGCAACTGCTTCTCCTGAGGAGTGTCCACCCGGTTGCGCAAGTCGCGCACCAGGACAAAGTACTTTTCTCTCATGAGCCGGACCGTTTCTTTGGCGCTTTGGTCACCAGTCAAAACGAAGGCGCGTACGTTGCCCATTCGTTCCAGCACAAAGCTCTCCAGCCGGTGGGCATCCGTCAAGATCCGGGTATTGTAAGTGATGACTCGATCCTTGGCGACGATGACGTAGCGCAGCGCGTAAACCGCAACCCCGCAGACGATCAGGGTGATGAGCGCCTTAGCCGTCAGCCCGACCCAGAGCTTGCGATTGAATGTCCAGCGGCCTTTCATTTTCGATCTCCTTCTGAAGCTCTGCGGGCGTTTTAACCGGCGTCTCGCCAGCCGCCCCCAGGGCTAAACGAAACCCCTATCCTCCGCGGCGAATAGCCGAAACAACCGACGGAATATCGACCACGTAAACCAGGCCCGAATCGACTTTGATGGCCTGTCCGGTCAGGTGGACCACCCCTGGCGCCGACTCGAGCGGATACACATCCCGCGCCGCCACTCGCAGGAACCCCTCGAGATAATCGAAAGCCAGGGCAAGCAGCTCCTGTTCATGATGGAGGGCCATCCATCGGGGCGCGCCATCGCGTCCAGGCAGGCCAAGCAGGGTGCCAAGGTCAAACACCGGGACCAGTCCCCCGTGCACGGCACTGAGCCCTATCAATCCCGGCCTCTTGGCCGGGAGCGAGGCGATCGGGCGATTCGCCTCAATCCCCGCCAGTTGGCTTACGGGAACTGCAAAACGCGGGGCACCGAAGGAAATTAGCAAGAGTTCCACCCAATCCCGCTCGGGCAGTGTTGCGGGTGAAGCGAAAGTCTCGTCAAATGCCTTTCGAAGCTCTTTCACGCGCTGGTCCAGTTCGTCCAAACGCTCTGTCATCGGGGACCTCCGCACCGGTCATATTGCGCCTGACAGAACCGGATCAGCGCCTCACGGGTGAAGCCGCCGCCAAAGAGCAGGATGCGGGAAATATCCTCGCGTGCCAATAACGCCAACGCTTCTGCCAGTTCCCGGCGTGCCGTTGCCAGATCTCCCAGGCGCTTCGCAACCAGCCCTAAATGTAACCGCGGCATGGCGAACGCCGGATCGAGGTAGATGGCCCTTTGGTCGTGCTCCGCGGCCGATAGCAAGTCTCCGCGTCTTTCCTGGCAAACAGCGATGAGGTAGTGGGCACCCGGTCGCAGCTCATCCGTCTTGAGAAGACGCTTACAAACTTGTTCGGCGAGCGAAATCTCTCCCTTGTTGGCTAGCACAAGCGCTTCGAGAAGCATGAGATCCGGGTCTACATGAGGTGAGGGGGGCAGTGCCTGAATCGCGCGCAAGGCATCATCGAACCTCTCTTGCTGCACCAGTTCGCGGACCTCTCTCAGCTGTTGAACTGTGACTCCGGGTAGACATGACGAACTGCCGGTGGAATTATCGCATCCTGCGAGCGCGGGTATCACTTCTCGTCGCTCGCGCACTGAACCGCCCGCCAGTCCGGCGATTCGGGTGTTCGCTCCCTCAATCACTGAAATCCAGTCGGCATTCTTTTGGGGCTGCATCGGTGGAGCCACTGCGAGATTGGCGCTCCTGCTTTCGCAGGCCCAAGGTCCGGTGGCTGGTTTCTCATCGGGGAGAAGACGCTGGTAGTAGAAAGCGCCATGGCTATGGCGCAGGTGGAAATCCTGGCTGATCCCTCGCAGCGTCTCGGAATGTCCCAAAAACAGAAAGCCTCCAGGTGCCAGCGCCTGGGTGAGACGCGTTATCAGAGACTTAATGGCGGCGGGCTCGAGGTAGATCGTGACATTCCGGCAAAAGATGACATCAAAGTAGTTGGTCTGCAAGAAACCGCCGTCCTCGCAAAGCAGGTTATGCTCTTTAAACCGGACCAGTGATCTCAGGCCGGGGTTCAGGATGTAGTGTTTACCGTTGAAATGAAAATACTTCCCTCGCTCGCATTCCGGGACAGTCCGAAGCGACCAAGCCGAGTATTTGGCGGAACGCGCCTTCTCGAGCAGTGCGACATTGATGTCCACGCCCCAGATACGGACGGTCCAGGTCTCAATCCCCGGCAAATCTGCGATGATCGCAGCCACCGTGTATGGCTCCTCACCCGAAGCGCAGCCAGCCGAGAGGATGTTCAATTGGCGAATCTCTGCCCGCGCCTTCAGCTGAGCCGGCAACGCCACCTCGGCCAAAGCCTGGAACTGCTCGGGATGGCGAAAGAAGTAGGTTTCCGGTACAGTCAGCTCTTTGGCGATCTCGCGTAACTCGTTGCTCGCAAAGCGGTCGTCGCTTTCGAACTGGCTGACGTAACCATCGACGGTGTCATGGCCCGTGCGCTCCAACCCCTGCCGGAGCGCCTGCGAAATCTGATCCTCGTTGTGCTCGTCCACACGAAGGCCCAGAGTGGACACAATGCCCGCAACAAACCGCTCCAGATCGCGATTCCGCGGCATAGTCACCGCTCCTCCGATCCGGCCAATGAAGCCCACACCTCGTCGGGAATCAGGCACGCCGTCTCAAGCACCAGCAAGAGCTGCTTGTCCAGAGAGCCGATGGCTGCCACGCTGACGGCTGGTGCGCCGGCCAACAGAGGCGGGACACTCGAAAGGGACTGCGGCGTCACCGCACGGGTCCCGGCAATCAGTTCTACAGCCAAAGCGACCCTGCGATCGCCCGCTCGGACGACTACGAAGCGAGAGGGGGGATCCGACGGGATTTGAAGAAGTGAGGCCAGGTCAACGACCGGAACCGGTTCCCCGCGAATCACGGAGAGGCCGAGGACAAAATCCGGCGCGCAAGCCAGCGGCTGAATCGGCAGGGGACGCATGGTCTCCAGGACGTGCCTAAGCGGCAAAGCACACCTGAACTCGCCGACTTTCATCACCAACGCCGGTGAAATGCTGGTGTCGTTCAGATTAGACAAACACGCTCCCGACCAGAACAGCTGCACCGCTGACGACTGTCCGAAACTGCTCTGGACGTAGTTCTTTTAGAAGAATCGCTAGCCACGCGGGATCGTATCAAGGTCAGGAACCGTAGGTCAAGAATTCGAGTTGCCTGGCGGTGGGTCAGTTTGCGGCTGGAGTCGCGTTACACTCTGGACGGTGTGTGACGGTCGGTTGTGGTAAAGCGCCCGTAGCTGCGGACCTCGCGTAACGGGAAGCGCTTTATTCCTCCCGCAGCGCAATCATCGGGTCGATTCGCGCGGCGCGACGGGCGGGGATCCAGGCGGCAAGGAGGGCTACGGCTAGTAGCGTCAGGAACGAGAACGCGGCCGTCCAGGGGTCCAGGGGCTGGAGTTCGAAGAGGGCGGTTTCCAGGACTCTCCCGATGGCATAGGCGCAGGGCAGGCCGACAAGAAGGCCGGCGCCAACGATCCATAGAGAATCACGCAAGACCATGCGGCCAACATCGGCGGGACGCGCTCCCAGCGCCATCCGGACTCCGATTTCGTTGGTCCGGCGAGCGACCGTGTAAGCCAGGAGACCGCCCAGTCCAACGGCCGCGAGAGTCAACGCAACCAGGCCAAAAGCGGCCGACACGAAACCTAACAGCCGCTCGGTTCGCAGTAACCGATCGATCAAAGCGGTTTGCGTGTGAAACTCGGCCAGCGGCACAGCCGGATCAACTGAAGCAATCGCCTTTCGGACGGCCTCGGCCAGGCGGCCCGAGTCCAAACTGGTCCGGATGGCGAAGTGAACGGGGCCTCTGAGCTCTCCCGGGAGATAAGGTGGGTACACGGCCGGAAGCGCATCGTCGCGCAGGCTGTTGTAGCGGCTGTACCGCACAACGCCGACGATTTCGTAGCGAGTATTCTGCTCAGGGCTCAGACCAAAGCGTTGGCCCAGCGGATTCCCGTTTGGAAAGAACCGCCGTACGAAAAGCTCATCGACGACAACCGCTTTCGAGTCTGGTCGAATGTCGCGCGGTTCAAACGTCCGTCCAGCCACCAGAGGAATACGCAGCGTTTCGAAGAACCCGTCTCCCACCCAGTTCAGATGTGCTATCTCTGCCTCGTTCACAACGCCCCGCGCAACGCGAGCTGGGCGTCCGGGAATATTCACACGCAAGGCGTTCCCATTGCCTGACAACAAGCGGACTTGAGTTGTACTCACCCGGAGGACTCCGGGGAGTCTGGCCAGTTCTTCGCGCACCCGATTGACATACGGCCCGACCCGCTCCGAGGAGTAGCTCGCCTGCCAGGGATTCACGGAAGCGTAGGCCAGGTTCTCGCGGTCAAACCCGATATCCATCCACTTCAGATTCTCGAGCGAACGACCCAGAAGCCCAGCCGCGACCAAAGCCGTGAGGCACAGCGCGACCTGGATCGAAACCAACACACTCGGCAGCCGCACTCGGCCATCCTTCACCGATCGTGTCTGCGCTTTGAGAGCATCGCCGAGGTCAGCGCGCGCCGCCCGCACGGCCGGGGCCAACCCGAAGAGGAGAGCAGTCAGAATCGAAAGCGCAGCGGTGTACCCTGTAA
>RPQK01000546.1 GCA_003819755.1 Acidobacteriota bacterium
CAAAAACCAACCGCCTCTTCCTATCGTGCTCGCCGGCCCGTCGGGCCGGCTGCCGGACTCTGGAGAGTCCGGCCACGATAAAAGCTCTGACCAAGCGTCGGTGACAGCAGCAGCCGCCGGGCTCAGCAAGCCCGGCAATAACGAACCGCACGACAGAAGCTCCGTACAATCACGATGAAGAAGCAAGCACTTCGCCTACGAGATAGAGAGAGCCGGTCACTACCACTGTCACCGAGTGCTGACGGGCGAGGGTCAGGGCTTCGAGGGGGTCGTCTACCCAGGTCCCCGTTGGGAACAGCCTGGCTAGATTTGAAGCCGTAGCCGCGCGCTTGGAGGAAGTGCGCGTCAGGTAGATAGAGTCGAAGCAGGTGGTTAACCGGCGAACGGATGTTGAAATGCGTTTGTCGCTCATCATCCCAAAGACAAGCGAGCGTGGCCGTCGGGTATGCTCTTCCACGAAATCGGCCAACTTCTCCAGCGCCTCGTCGTTGTGGGCTCCGTCGAGGAAGACCGCCGGGCATTCACCGATCTTCTGAATCCGGCCGGGGATCGATGCACGATTGATTCCATCAGCGATCGCAGATCGGGTGAAGGGAAAACCCTTTTCCTGAAGAATTTCGGTCGCCGAGATCGCCAGGACAGCGTTGCCGACCTGGTGCCGGCCGTGAAGATTCAACTCAAACTGCATGCCATCCAAAGAGAAGTGATAGCGGCCGCCTTCTGAACCAGTCACGTGAGCGCGCCCTTCGTCCACAAAACGCAACTCCGCCTCCTGTCTGGCAGCTTCCTCCTCAAGCACCGAGCGTACTTCCAGCAGCTGGCCGGCGCTGATCGCCGTCCCCCGGCGATGGATAATCCCAGCTTTTTGAAATGCGATCTCCTTGAAGCTCTGGCCGAGGTACTGCTGATGATCGATTGAGATCGGCGTGATCACCGAGAGGGTTGGCTCGAGAACGTTCGTGCTGTCGTTCCGCCCTCCCATACCCACTTCCACAACGGCGATGTCTGCACCTGCTTCTGCAAAAGAAAGAAAGGCGGTGGCGGTTACGGTTTCGAAGAAGGTTGGGTGATAAGGAAGTGCGAGGGCCTGAATAGCGTCAACTGTTCGGGAGATGCAGGCGGCAAAGGAGTCGGCACTGATTCTTCTCCCGTTGACTGAAATACGCTCGTCGACGCTGATGAGATGAGGCGAAGTATAAAGCCCGGTCTTATGTCCAGCAGACGTAAAGATCGAACTGA
The DNA here is from genome assembly GCA_003819755.1 of Acidobacteriota bacterium. Taxonomy (GTDB): domain Bacteria; phylum Acidobacteriota; class UBA6911; order RPQK01; family RPQK01; genus RPQK01. The sequence goes on from RPQK01000546.1 coordinate 1,240, forward strand.
GAAACGAAGCGACCGAACCCTTGCCGTTGGTTCCAGCGATGAGGACAGACGGGAAACGCCGGTGGGGATTCCCAAGTGCTCCAAGTAGGGTGCGGATGTTATCCAGGCCAAACTTGGCAACCGCGACCTGATCACCCAAGCGATTGAGGTAATCGAGGCATTCGCGGTAATTCATGAGACTCGATGAACGAGTGCCTCGAGAATCGTCTTGGCCCGGGCGCTTAGTTCCGGGCTAATGACCGACTGCGATCTGCGAACGGCCTCTCGCACCGCCCGGCTATCGGGAACAAACCCAAGAAAATCGATACCTGGCAAGCTTGAACGCAGCCAAGCCGCTTCGACGTCGTCCTCAACCTTGTTGCCGATCGCGTGAATCCGGGTGATCCCGATTTCCTTGGCCAGGCGTTCTATCCGCAACGCGGTCTCGATCGAAGCCCGATCCGGGTTAACCACCACGAGCAAGGCGTCAACACCACGCGCCGTCGCACGGCCCAGGTGTTCCAATCCTGCTTCAAAGTCGACGAAAATCCAGTCCTGGCGCTCCAGCATCAAGTGCTGAAGAAGGCTCTTAAGAAAGGTGTTTTCGGGACAAGCACATCCGGCGCCTCCCTGGCGGATGCCTCCCAGCACCAGGAGCCGAACTCCGTCCCGCTCGACGGCGAATTGCTCGGGGATATCGTCAACTTTCGGGTTAAGCCGGAAAAAAGAATCAAGGGCGCCCAAGCGTTCGAGCAGGAGCGCCTTCAATTCAATCAGTGGCGTAGGGCTTTCAGCCAAACCGAGGGCAAAAGCGAGATTGGGATTCGGGTCGGCATCAATAACAAAAACCCGGCGGTCGTCGCTGACTGCGGCCCGGGCGAGAAGCGCCGTCAAAGTGGTCTTTCCCACCCCGCCTTTCCCGGTCACTGCAATCTTCATTTAGCCACACCCTCCAGCGCCTTCCCGGCGGCAATCACCTTCTGACAAAGCAAGGAGCCCAGATGAGCGAGCATTTCCACGTGGTGGTAATGAGATGCTGAGCGATCGAACAGGACTTGGGCTGAATCGGGGAATTCTTCTCCGCCGGACCAGTAAACGAGCGCCAACGGGATGCGCGGTAAAGCCAGGTAACGGAAAGACAGGTCTCCGACCGTCAGACGCTCCCCGCCGGCGGCCTCGGCCGCACGCTTCAGATCTTCGGGACGGCGCCTGAAGGCCCGTGCGAGAACGTTCCCGGAATAGCCCTGATACGCCTGTTCGTAGAAACTCCCGTTGGGAAGGCCGCCGAGCGACACCCAGGACTCTTCGAAAGGAGTTGCATCGGCAGTGAGCAGATATTGGAGAAGGAAAGCCTGGTCAAGATTTGAGCAAATTTGCCCGTCAGGCTGGCAGACCACGAGATCGGGCCACGAGACGGCATAGGGCTGACCAAAAAACGTGATTTCGAATTTCGGGTCGCCGCCGCCAACCCAGACGACACCCGCATCAGTTGCTATCTTCCCCGGGTCTGTCAGTTGAAGCTTCTCGCGTGCCTCTTTTATCTTAGGTTCAAGACTGTCAGTCCATTTCTGATTCGGTGGCATATATCCTTCTAAGGCTAGGTTGGGGCCAACGAATAACGCGGACAACGCTGACGGCTGACAGCTGACAAGACCAAGGCTTCTTTTTTGTCAGCTGTCAGGCGTCAGTTGTCAGCGTTATCCGCGCTATGTGTTGGCCCCTCCCTTAATGCTTTCGGGCCGTGCTAGTTTTCAGCCAAACCCGGCAACGCCGCTTTATTTGGCTCCTCATTCAAACCGAGACGGGCACCGGTTTGTACATCGGCGGCTTCAATTTTAGCTCAGCCCGTTTCTGATCGATATGATTAAGGATCGCCCCCGCGGCCTTGAGCGGATCGGGCTCAAAGAGGAACTTCCCGCCCAGGAGCCCTTCGACTTCTTCCGTAATGAATCGAGTAACCCCAGGGCTGCCGAGTACCGGATGAGGCGTGTTGAAGTGGGTCAGAAGCCCGCTCGCCACGCAGTAGAATCCAATAGTGACCGCTTTTTCGGACATCCACTCGGGCGCCGAACCGGCAATCGGCAGCTGTGAGAAGTCCTTGCCCAGCCCACCCTCATCGCATATCGCAACCAGCGTTGTCAGGATTCTGGAATTGTCGACGCAGGCGCCGACATGGAGGACGGGGGGAATTCCAACCGTCTCACAAATTTCGCGCAAACCGGCGCCGGCATACTTAAACGCCGCTTCCGGTTGCAGGAGACCCTCTTTGGCATCGGCTATAGCTGAACAGCCGCTCGTGACAACCAGCACGTCATTGCGCAGCAGCTCCTTGGTCAGTGCCAGGTGCCCGTGATCGTGCACAGTATTGGGATTGTTGCAACCGACAACCCCGACCGCGCCGCGAAGCCTGCCGTCCATGACCGCGTCGTTGAGCGGTCGGTACGTGGCGCGATAGCGACCTCCGAGGAACTGGTACACGGTTTCCGTGGTGAAGCCTGCGATCAGGTCCGTTGCGTCCTCTGGGATGTTGACCTTCTTCGGGTCCCGTCGAACGAAGTTTTCCACGGCTCGGGTGACGATGTCCTTGGCGATCCGGTAGGCGCCCTCTTCAGAGAACTGAATGTGCTCCACGCCCGGCATCCTGGCCTTCGGAGAAGTAGTTACCAACTTGGTATGGAAGCAGTTGGTAATGCCGGCGAGAGCAGGCATCACGCACTGAACGTCCACGACCATGAGGTCGACAGCGCCGGTTATGATGGCGAGCTCCTGCTGCAGGAAGTTACCAGCGACAGGAACCCCGTGGCGCATCAGGATCTCGTTGGCGGTGCAGCAGATTCCCGCCACGTTAACGCCCGTGGCACCCTTCTCAGCCGCCAGTTTCAGGACCTCCGGATCGCGGCTGGCCGCCACGATCATCTCCGACAAGGCCGGCTCGTGCCCGTGAACGACCAGATTTACCTGGTCCTTCTTCAGCACACCGAGATTGACACGAGACCGGATGGGCTGAGGTTGCCGGAACAGAATATCCTGGAAGTCGGTGGCCAACATGGATCCGCCCCAGCCGTCGGCCAGCGCCGCACGGAATCCCTGCATGAGGATATTTTTATAGTCGCAATCGACCCCCATGTTCGTCCGGTGCATCACCTCTACGATCTCGCGGTCGATGCCACGCGGGACGATTCCGAGCCTCTGCCAGGTGTTCCTCCGGGCCTCGGGCGCCCGCTTAATGTAATCAAGCGCGCCTTCCTGGCGGCCGAACATCGCCAGACCCCGCTCGCCTAGCTCGCGCGCGATCTGCTGATCTGTATGCCCATTCGGGGCAATCCCAAACTCAGCCGCAATTCGGCGCAACTTGGCAGGATCCTTGATCTGATATCCACCCTTCCCCTCGGCAGCCAGAATCAGGGTGTGCGCCACATCGCGGCCATGATCAGAGTGAGCGGCAGCCCCGGCTGCGACCATTCTGACCAGGTTGCGCGCGACAATAGTGTCCGCATCGGCCCCGCAGGTTCCTCGCTTCGGCTCTCTCCCGAAGGGATCGATGCGACAGGGACCCATATTGCAGATCCGGCAGCAGACACCCAACTGGCCGAAGCCACACTGCGGCTGTTGCGCCTCCCAGCGGTCCCAAGCCGTTTCAAGACGCTCTTTCGCGGCGTGTTGAAGCATCGTCAAAGAAGCCCGATCCACGCTCTTCTCGTTCATGGCCCTTCCTCCTGAAGGTTCACCGTTCACCGTTCAACGTTCACCGTTTTGCGTTCCGCGTTACCGACGAATTACCGATGATGGGTAACGGTGAACGGTGAACGTTGAACGCTGAACGCTGAACGGTGAACGCCGAACCTTGAAATCACGCCTCCGGCGCCAAGCCGATGGCCTTCTGGTACGCCTTCAAATAACCGTCACTGTAAATCTCTTTGTTCATCAACAACTCTGCCGTAAGGACGGCCGCCATCAGGTCTGCGTCCGAAACATCCAGGATCGCGCAGTCGAGCCCCATGGCCATCGCCATCACCATGAACGTCCGGTTGATCAGCTTTCGTTCCTCGGTCTTGGACGCCACATTGCTCAATCCAATCGAAATGTGGGGTGGCGGGTCGGAGAGCATCGTCAGTTGCTGGATCGCTGCCAGGACATTCTTGGGCTGCTCCTGCATGAACTTGACCGGCATAACGATGGGGTCAAGAATGATGCGTTCAGGCGGAATGCCGGCTTCCAGTGCGGCGCCGAAGATCTTTGCGCCCAACTCCACGCGGCGGTCCGCATCCTGCGGACTTCCCCGTTCATCCATCACCACCCCGATGATGCCCGCATCGTACTGTGCGGCC
>RPQK01000547.1 GCA_003819755.1 Acidobacteriota bacterium
AGGCCAAGAACCGCGCCGCCATCGAGGGGACGATCAGCGAACTGATCAGGGGTTACGGTTTGCGCAAAACGCGCTACCGCGGCTTGGCCAAGACGCGGCTGGCCAACTACTTTATCGCCGCCGCCTGCAATATTCGCCGGTGGGGGCATCAGATCGCCTGGCGGGCGGAGATCGCCGAGGCAAACGCTGCTTAGAAAGGCAAAAGCGGGTTTTTACCCGGGTTTCATTCAAACGAACGCCCTATGGGCAGACGAAAGTGAGCCATTCCTGATGTAGAAAGCGAATCGACTACCGATTCAGCGCCCCCAGGCCGATCCGCTCGCCGGTCCATCGCCCTTTTGAAAAACTTTGGCAAAAGGGCAGGCCCCCACAGAACCGGGGTTTTTCAGCGCAATCGAAGATTTTAGACACGGCCCGAGCTACGCGGCCCGAGCTACGCCTGCTGAACCCGGCCCCGATGAGCGCGACCGTAGGTCTGGTCGTGAGCGTCCGTACCAACTTCGAGTTTTAGCTGAAACGGAGTTGCACTGTCTTTATGGATACGGCTGGCCCGACCCGCAGAAAGCAATCTTGTCCAGCGAATCGTGCGTGATCCTGCTTGCAGAAGAGAGCATCAGCACCAATCAAACTCACTTCTACGAGATTGCCCTCCCGGAGGACTTCCTGATTCCCGGCGCCTGCAATCGGACAATCAGTGTTGCTCTCGCGCATTCGCCGCTCTGCCGATCAACTCGCATCGACTACAAGTCTTCGCAGGTCGCATTCAAACTCGTTCTGGAGGACAACCTGGAAACGCTGGCAGAGCGTTTTCGGCATGAGTCTCAACTGGAGAACATCCCGGAATGGCCTGACTGCTCTCCCGGCGCACGGCTTCGAGGCAAGGGTACCGTGATGGCCACCCGGAAGACGATCGAACGCTTGCCACGCAACACTCCCCTGCTGAACGGTAAGAAGCTGTTCCTGGTAGTGACCCATCAGCCACAACCATGGGCCGAGGATTGGATTCAGGAGGAGAGGTACGCTGTCGCCGTGCGAATCGAAGACCGGGGAAACCCGAGCGCCAGGCTGTACGCCCAGCTCCGTACTCGCTTGCGGCAGAGGGCAAGGGTCCGGGTGTGAGGCATCGAGCCTGGTTGCCGACAATCAGGAGAGAGACTCTTCGTGCGAGACGTTCGAACGGCATTTTCGGTCTTGTTCGAGGAAGCTGAGACGCGGTGTCCTCGGCCGCCGGCTCGGACGGCTTGAAAGCGCCGCGGGCACAATCTCGGCTAGAATCGCCCAAAACGCTCAAAACAAAAAGGGCCGCAAACTGTTGCGGCCCTTGGTTTTAACTTGGTTGCGGGGGAGGGATTTGAACCCTCGACCTTTGGGTTATGAGCCCAACGAGCTACCAGACTGCTCCACCCCGCGATGATTACTGTATCCTATTGGAACAGAGGACGCAATGTCAAGGCATGGCCATGCCAGCAGCGACCGCAAAAATGCTGCCGCTGTAGGGCGTCCCTGCTCCGGCTAACACCTTAGCGCGCTTGCAGTTGAGTGAAATCCGGGAAAATCAGCGCCAGCAACTTAGCCTTCGGGTTTGAAGTCGTCTTCGGCGCCTCGCCATCCTTTACGCAACGGAAACCCAAGCCGTACTGGGCCTTCGGGAAATAAGCGCTGCGCGTATACGTGAACATCCCGCCGCCCTTGCTCGGGAACATCATAAACGAGCCACCGCGGGCCACCGCATAACCGCGCCTGAAGTTCTCGTCTTCGGTGTTTTTGCTGCCTTTATAGGCCTTCAACGTGTCGGAGGTCCACTCCTGGACGTTTCCCATCATGTCGTAAACGCCGTAGGGGCTCTTGTCCAGCTTCATCTGCCCCACCTCGACCGTGTTCCGCATGCCGTACTCGCCGCAGTTGGACTTGGTCGGATCCCAGGTGTTCCCCCAGGGATACAGGAATGCCTCTGTGCCTCGGGCCGCTTTTTCCCACTCTTCCTCGCTCGGCAACCGCTTACCGGCCCATTTCGCGTACGCCTTGGCGTCGTCCTGGGTTATGTTGGCGACCGGGAAATTCTCTTTCCCGACACTGTAGAACGACCGCCACTCGCTCTCTTCGCTGTAGCCGCTCTCGGTTACGAACTGGATCCACTGGCCAAAGGTTACTTCGTAAGCATCGATGTAATAAGCCGGAACATTGTCTTTATGCTGCGGGGAGGCATACTTATCCTTGTCGTTCCCCATGGTGAACTCACCTGCCGGGATGAGGATCATGTCCCCGACCCTCGGCTTCGCCGGTGTTTCATCAATCGCTGCGGTCTGATCTGCGGCGGGCGCCTCTTCGGTCTTTGAACATCCCACCGGTGCTAAAAAAGTCATTAGAACAAGAATCCAAAATATTCTCTGCTTCATAGGCGTTTTTTATACCACTAACGAAGATCCAGCAAAAGGGGGTAGCGGCGGAATCTCATACAAAAACCGGCTGGAAAGTCAGGAGAGGTAACGACTTCTAATCCATGCAAGTGCTTCGTCCCGAGTCGTAATTTTTCCTTCCAACTGTTGGTCCTCGATTTCTGCGAGCATTTCAGAAAAAAGCGGCCCGGGAGCCAGCCCCATCGCGATCAGATCATGTCCGTTTATCAGCGGCTCAGGACGCATGGCCTCGCGGCTGAATTCTTCCAGCTTCTCCAGGCAGAAGTTATAGCTTGTCAGCTCTCCGTGGCTGGCCAGGCAATCCAGCCGGTGCAGCTCCAGATGCTTCTGGATGTTCTCCTTCCTCAGGAAACGCTTGAGCGTGCTTTCCCGCATCTGGTGGACCGGAATGAAGCGCAGATGCTCTCGAACGAGTTCCGTTACCTCCTCGATATCATTGCCTGGCAGCCGCAGGCGTCTGCAAATGATTTCGGCCATTTCCGCACCCTTCTGGTCGTGCCCGTCGAAACGGATTCGCTCCCGCACCGTGTACGTCGGGGGTTTGCCCACATCGTGCAGCAGGACAGCCAGAGCCAGGTTCGGGTCCGAGACAGGCGCGCCTTTCTCGAACATCAGCCGGGTATGGACAAACACATCGCCTTCGGGATGGAACTCGGGCGGCTGAGGAACACCGCGCATGGCTGCGACTTCCGGAAGGATCACGTCGAGGATCCCGGAGTCGGAAAGAAGGTCCAGGCCGCGAGCCGGCGCCGGGCCGGATAGAATCTTCAGGAGCTCGTCACGAATTCTTTCCCAGCTGACGCGAAGCAAGTTCCCCGCCTGACGTTTCACTTCGTCGTAAGTCCGAGCCTCAATCTGAAATCCGAGCTGGCAGGCAAAGCGCACCGCACGGAGGACCCGCAGCTTGTCTTCATCCAGTCTGTCAGCCGGGCTCCCAACCGTCCGTATGACCCGGCGGTCGAGATCGGCGATGCCGCCAGCGTAGTCAATAATCACGCCGGCGATCGGGTCCAGGAAAAGAGCGTTTACTGTGAAATCGCGACGCCTCGCGTCTTCTTCGGCGCCCGTGAAGCGGACGGAGCTGGGGTGGCGACCGTCCATATATCCCCCTTCGGTCCGAAACGTCGCAACCTCGTAGTTGTTTGAATCGATCACGACAATCATCACGCCGAACTGCTTGCCGACAGCTATCGTTCGCGGAAAGAGTCTTTCAATATCGGCGGGAACAGCGGACGTGGCAATGTCGATATCCGAGACCCGGTTTCCGAGCAGGAGATCACGGACGACCCCGCCGGCGAAGAGGCCCCGGTGACCGGCCTCGGAAAGCGTCCTCACGATCTGGACGGCGCCCTCAAGGAGGGGCTTCGGGATTTGTTGGAGAATCGAAGGTTCGATTTGCCGAATCGCCACAGGGGAATGTTAGCTTAGCTGCCCGCTGACCGCTAGCCGCTAGCCGCTGACCGCTGACAGCTGACCGCTGCGGTTGAGCGACTCTGTCAGAGGCGGTTGAGTGACTCGCCGTTTTGTGGCGAGTTGTATCGAAACCCCGCGGCCCTAGAGGAGCAGAGCGTTAGCGAGCAGACGCTCGCGCACTTCGGGGCCGCGGGGTTTCGATACAACTCGCCACAAAACGGCGAGTCACTCAACCGCCGCTGACAGAGTCGCTCAACCGCAGTGGTCAGTGGTCAGTGGTCAGTGGTCAGCGGTCAGCGGTCAGCTGTCAGCTGTCAGCGGTCAGCGGTCAGCGGTCAGTGGTCAGCGGTCAGCCGACTACGCTTTGAGCTTGTTGAGTTGCTTGGTCCAGCTGCGGTCGGGGAAATCGCGATTGCACCAGTTTCGGTAGAACTTGAACTGCTCGATATTGCCCAGGTGGTAGTAACTCAGGGCGAGGTTCGGCAACATCAAGTCGATCGAAGGGAACTGGCGGGATATCTTCAGCGTCTTCTCGCCTTCGCGAACCGCTTCCTGGTAACGCCCCAGCGCCTGGTAGCTGTTGGTCAGGAAGCTGCGCAATTCGGCCAATTCCTCTTTCTTTTCGATGTTCTCGCGCAGGGCCTCGTCGATCGCCCGCAGCGTGTCTTCGTGCTCACTCAGCTGAAAGTGGCAGTAGGCAATCTCGCCGTAGAGCCAGGCGAGCGACTCCTGGGGCTTGCCCAACAGCTTCTTGGTCTCCAGGAGTTTCGCATAGCAGTCCATGGCCGTCTTGTAGTCGGTCAGGCGTTGATAGCAAAGGCCAATCGCGAAATAGATGTCGTCTTTGCGTTCGAATTCGGGGTCGAGCTCGAGCACCCGGGAAAAGTACGCCAGAGCCTTCTCGAACTCTTCCATTTCGTAGTGGTTATGTCCCAGGCTCTCGTACAGGTAGGCCAGCTCGGGATCTTCCTCGGAGATCAGCGAAATCGCCTGGCTACTGTAATCGATGGCCTTCCGGTTGTCTCCCAGCTCTTCGTAGTTTCGGCTCAGCCCGGCCTGCAGCATCCACTGCGCCTCGGGGTGAAGATGCTCAGAGTACTTGAGCGCCTCGAGCCTTGCCTCGAGCGACGCCTGGTTGTTCCCCTCGTATTCCCAAAGCGATCCGAGGAAATAGTGGAGCAGGCCGTGGATCTCCGGCGAAAACTCCGGAGCAGTCGGATCGGACAGCGCCTGGGCGGCCAGCAGCGCCTCCCGGGCCTCGCGATCGTTGTGGAGCAAGTAGTGACAGATTCCGAACTGCGCGGTGTAGTAGGCCTTCGGGTTCCCGCCGGGAGTGAGTGAGCGCGCCTCGTTGTAGAACTTCAGGGCTTTCTGGTAATCGTCCTCGTCATAGTAATGGTCGGCCAGGGCGTCCAGCACATCAAGCCTCTCCTCCACGTTCTGGATCGATTTCAGTTTGCCTTCGAGCGCCTTCACGTTCATACAGCCTCAAACGCGGAGAAAGGAAAACGTATGGTAGCATACAAGAACCCTAATGCGCGCCACACTTACGTTTACGGGAATTCTGGTGCTCAGCCTCAGTCTTCTGTTGTCTTCGCTACCAAAGTCAGAATACCGTTTTGAACGTCTGGTGCCAAGTGACGTGCTCGCCCTGCTGGTGATACGTCATCCGCCCGCCGGTCTGGACTTCCTGGAAGATGCCCGCTTGCGTG
>RPQK01000548.1 GCA_003819755.1 Acidobacteriota bacterium
CACGTCGATACTGACTACCTCCGCGACTGCGGCATCGGGTTTGCGAGCGCGCCCGGCTCAAACGCGAATTCGGTCGCCGAATACATCACGGCGGCTCTGTTGCTGATGTCCGCAGACCAGCAAAAACCTTTGCGTGGGGCGACGCTCGGCATAGTCGGGGTGGGGAACGTGGGATCTCGGGTCGTCAAGAAGGCTGCGGCGCTTGGCATGAAATGCCTGCTGAATGACCCGCCCAAGTACCGGGAGACAGGGGACGCCAGGTACCGGCCTCTCTCGGCGGTCCTTCCCGAGGCGGACTATGTCACGGTTCATGTCCCGCTCGAGCCGGGAGGACAGGATCCTACCTGGGAGATGTGTAACCACGCTTTCTTCGCCGCCATGAAGCAGGGGGCGTGCTTTTTGAACTCCTCCAGAGGCCAGGTGGTTGACGAAAAGGCGCTGATGGTGCCCCTGGAATCCGGCAAAATCCCGCTTACGGTTCTGGACGTGTGGCAAAATGAGCCCGAGATTAATCCGGTGACCGTGGCCCACGCGTTTCTCGGCACACCTCATATTGCCGGCTACTCTTACGATGGAAAAGTAGCGGCCACAGTCATGCTCTACGACGCTCTTTGTGCTTGCCTGGGTCGGTCGCCGGAGGTGGGGCTTCTCGATTTGCTACCCCCGTCGCCGATTCCTACTCTTGAGGTAACGGACGAAGTCGGGGACGACGAGGAGACTCTACGCACTCTGATCCCCAACCTGTACGATATACGGAAAGATGATTTCGGATTGCGGCGCGCCGCAGCCGCCGGGGAGAAACGGGGCAAGGAGTTCGATCTTCTTCGAAAGAATTATCCGAAAAGGCGAGAGTTCTTCAGTACTACGGTAATCATACCGGCCGCGCGCCAGGGCCTGATCGCCACGGTGCAGGGGCTGGGCTTTAAAGTCGAGGCCCGTGGATAACGGGTCCGGATCTGCTTAGGAGGATACGAAATGTCAAACGAGGCAAGGGCTGACATAGGACTGATCGGCCTCGCCGTAATGGGCCAGAACCTGGTTCTGAACATGAACGACCACGGCTACGTGGTGGCGGCCTTCAACCGCACCGTTTCCAAGGTTGACGACTTTCTCGCCAATGAGGCAAAAGGAACGAACGTCATTGGCGCCCATTCGATCGAAGAACTGGTGGCGATGTTGAAGAAACCGCGGCGCGTCTTCCTGCTCGTGAAAGCCGGCAAGGCGGTCGACGATTTTATTGAGCTGCTGCTCCCGCACCTTGAGGCTGGTGACATCATTATCGACGGCGGAAACTCCCACTTCCCGGACACGATTCGAAGAGCGAAGTACGTCGAGTCGAAGGGAATGCTGTATATCGGGACCGGCGTGTCAGGCGGCGAGGAAGGCGCCCGACGCGGCCCGTCCATGATGCCCGGAGGGTCTCCGGCGGCCTGGCCCCATGTCAAAGAGATCTTCCAGTCCATCTGTGCCAAGACCCCGGAAGGCGAGCCCTGCTGCGATTGGGTTGGTGAAGACGGCGCCGGTCACTTTGTGAAGATGGTCCACAACGGCATCGAATACGGCGACATGCAGCTGATTAACGAGGCCTACCAGCTGATGAGTGAAGGTCTCGGTCTCTCGAACCAGCAGATGCATGAAGTGTTCGCGGAGTGGAACAAGGGCGAGCTGGATTCATACCTGGTCGAAATTACCCGCGACATCCTGGGGACCAAGGACGAGAGCGGGCAGTACGTGGTCGACTACATCCTGGACACCGCCGGTCAGAAGGGAACCGGGAAGTGGACCGGAGTCTCCGCGCTCGAACTGGGCGTCCCGATGACCTTGGTGGGCGAAGCGGTTTTCTCGCGCTGTCTGTCGGCGTTGAAGGATGAGCGGGTCGCTGCGTCGAAGGTTCTGCAAGGCCCGTGCGTAAAGTTCGAAGGTGACAAGAATGCCTTTGTTCAGGATATCCGACAGGCCATGTACGCCTCCAAGATCGTCTCCTACGCCCAGGGCTATATGCTCATGCGTGAGGCGGCCAAGGAATATAAGTGGAACCTGAATTACGGCGGTATCGCCCTCATGTGGCGGGGCGGATGCATCATCCGGAGCCGGTTCCTCGGCAAGATTCGCGACGCGTTCGATAAGAACCCGGGCCTCAACAACCTGCTGCTCGACGACTTCTTCCGTGACGTCATTCACAGCAACCAGGCGAGCTGGCGCCGAGTAGTGGCCAAGGCGGTTGAGCTTGGCATACCGGTTCCGGCCATTTCGGCCGGCCTCGCTTTCTACGACGGCTACCGTCATGAGCGGCTGCCTGCGAATCTCCTCCAGGCCCAGCGTGACTACTTCGGCGCCCACACCTATGAGCGAACCGATAAGCCCCGCGGGCAATTCTTCCATACCAACTGGACGGGAAGAGGAGGAAAAGTCTCGGCCAGCACGTACACCGCGTAGGGCCGGGCGAAGGGACATAAGCGACATAAGCGACAGAAGCGACCTGGATCGTCACATCGTCGCTTTTGTCGCTTGTGTCCCTTATGTCCCTTCTATCCCTGAGTCTTTGAAAGTCACCATGGACACCTCTTATCGCCAGTCGATACTCGACACCGCGCAACAAGCCGCCCTCGACGCGGGCGGCTTGTTGCGGCAGAGGTTTCGTTCTGACTTCCGGGTGAGTAAGAAGGGCCCGATCGACTTCGTCACCGAGATGGATGTCAAGGCGGAAGAGTTGATCCTCGGGCGAGTCCGAGAAGCCTTTCCCGATCACGGGATCCTGGCCGAAGAGGCGGGCGCGAATTCCCACCATTCTGCGTTTAATTGGCTCATTGATCCGCTCGATGGAACCACGAACTACGCGCACGGTATCCCCGCCTTCTGCGTCTCAATTGCGGTGGAACACGAAGGTCGTCTTGATACGGGAGTCATTTATGACCCCACGGCGGACGAGTTGTTCTCGGCCCAGCGAGGGGGCGGCGCCTTCCTGAACGGCGCTCCTGTTCGTGTTTCTGAACAGGGCCAGCTCCAGGAGAGCCTGCTGGGGACAGGTTTTTCATACGATGCGGAAGCACTTCGGCTGAACCTCCGCTTATTCGAGGAGTTTATGACCCGGGCGGCAGGCGTGCGTCGCGTGGGTTGCGCGGCCAGGGACCTTTCTTACGTGGCCTGCGGCCGATTGGATGCGGTCTGGGAGTTCTATCTGAAGCCCTGGGATGTGGCCGCCGGAATGTTGCTCATCGAGGAGGCCGGGGGCCGGGTCACCGATTTCCAAGGGCGGCCCTGCGAGCCGCGTGATAAGCGGATCCTGCTGAGTAATGGCCGTCTGCACGACTCGATGCTCGAAGTGTTAAGGGATTTCTGACATGACCGCGTCCAACGAATCCAGCACCATATCACGGGCGCTTGAAGGCCGGACTGCACTCATAACCGGAGCAAGCCGGGGACTCGGTCGAGCGATCGCCACGGGGTTTGCGGCCGCCGGGGCGAAACTTGTGCTGATCGGAAGAGTGCGGAGTAACCTGGAATCGGTCGCTCAGGAACTGAGAGACAAGGGGGCCGAAGTCCATTGCTTCCCTTACGATCTTTCCAAAGTGGAGGGCATCCCTGAGCTTTATGAGTGGATAACCAGCGCTGCCGGCGAAGTCAACATCCTGATCAATGTCGCCGGAAAGAACTTCCGGGTCCCGGCTATCGAGTTCCCGTTGGAGGAATGGCGCGGCGTCGTTGACCTGAATCTCACGGCGCCCTTTGTTTTGTCGCAGTGCTTTGCCCGGCCGCTCATCCGGGAAGGGAAGCCGGGAAAGATCGTGAACATTGCCTCGCTCATGACCGCCGCAGCGAGGCCCATGATTCCCGCCTACACGGCGAGCAAGGGCGCTCTCGGGATGTTGACGAAGGCTTTAGCGGTAGAATGGGCTCAGTATCGGATCAACGTGAACGCGGTCGGGCCCGGTTACTTCAAGACCGAGCTCACCCGGCCGCTGCACCAGGACCCGGTCTTTGACAAATGGGTGTTGGAAAGAACGCCTATGAAACGCTGGGGAGAGCCCGGCGACCTGGTGGGAGCCGTTGTGTTCCTGTCTTCGAGTGCCGCCGACTTCATCACCGGGCAGATTTTGTACGTCGATGGTGGGTGGCTGGCTAATGTTTGAAAGGACCTCAAGGACCCCAGGGACCTCAAAGACCGAAAGGAACTTAGTGTCTTTGAGGTCTTTGAAGTCCTTGAGGTCTTTTCGAGAAGAAGGTATCTAACTCATGGTAGGCAAAGGATCAGAGACAAAGCTGTTAACTGAATCGGACATCCGGGCGGTCTGCGCCGAGGGCTTCGCACAGAAGGACCTGACCGGGAAGAAGGTCCTCGCAGTCATTCCGGATCACTCGCGCACCGCGCCCATGGACGTCATGTTCCGCGTTGTGTACGATCTGCTGGCCAACCGAACGGCCGCACTGGATTTCCTGGTTGCTCTCGGGACGCATCCCGCGATGACCGACGCGCAAATCAACGAGCGGGTTGGGATCACTCAAGATGACCGGGCTGCGCGGTACCCGAAGGCCAGGTTCTTCAACCACGACTGGAAAAACCCGAATCAGCTTCGTCGGATCGGCACGATTCCCGCGGAAGAGGTCGGCCGTATCTCACACGGTCTGATGTGCACCGCCGTCGATGTCACGATCAACAAAATGGTCTTCGATTACGACGTGCTCCTGATTATCGGCCCGACTTTTCCGCATGAAGTGGTGGGATTCTCTGGTGGCAACAAATACTTGTTTCCCGGCATCGCCGGCCAGGAAATCATTGATATGTTTCACTGGCTTGGCGCGCTGATCACCAACCCGGTGATCATTGGGACCAAAGAAACGCCGGTGCGACAAGTCGTGGACCGCGCCGTGAAGTTTCTTCCCATGGAGCGACTGTGCCTGAGTCTCGTTGTCAAGGGTGAGGGGCTGGCCGGCCTGTTCTTCGGCACCCCCGAGGAGGCGTTCAGTGCGGCGGCCGACCTTTCCGATAAGCTGCACATCACCTACCTCGATCGCCCTTTTAAGCGGATTCTCTCCTGCGCACCCCGCATGTACGACGACATCTGGACGGGCGGCAAGTGCATGTACAAGCTGGAACCGGTTCTGGCGGACGGCGGAGAGTTGACCATCTACGCCCCGCATGTCACGGAGATTTCCGTGACTCACGGGGCGATTATTCGCCGAATCGGCTACCATGTCCGGGACTACTTCCTGAAACAAATGGACCGATTCCGGGATATTCCCGGCGGGGTTATGGCCCATTCCACCCATGTGAAAGGGATCGGCACGTTCGAGCATGGGGTCGAACGGCCGCGGGCGAATGTTGTTCTGGCGACCCAAATACCCGAGGAGATCTGCCGGGAGATCAATCTCGGTTATTGTGATCCAAATTCAATAAGGGTCGACGCCTGGAAGGACCGCGAAGACGAAGGAGTTTTCTGCGTCCCCAAGGCGGGCGAGATGCTGTACCGGTTAAAGAAGGACCCGTTCAAGAAGACGGCAACTGTTTTGAACACGGACTGACAGGACGAACACGGACTG
>RPQK01000549.1 GCA_003819755.1 Acidobacteriota bacterium
GCCCCTCACCCCAGTGCAGGCGAGACGCCTGCGCTCCCAGCGGACGCCCGGCCCAGCCTGTCAGCCTGTCAGCCTGTCAGCCTGTCAGTTTGTCAGTTTGTCAGTCTGTCAGTCTGTCAGTTTGTCAGTTTGTCAGCCTGTCAGCCTGTCAGCCTGTCAGTTTGTCAGTCTGTCAGTTGTCAGTCTGTCAGTCTGTCAGTCTGTCAGTCCTGCGCCTGAGTGACGCGCGAATCAGAAGCCGCTAGCCTCTTCGCGTACAGCGGGAAACGGGATGCCAGAATCTGGACCTTCTTCCTGACTTCTGCCTGCACGGCTTTGTCCTCGGGCTTGTCCAAGACGGCTCCCATCCACGCTCCGATCTGCTCCATCTCGGCTTCTTTCATACCGCGGGTCGTGACGGCCGGCGTTCCTATCCGGATGCCGCTCGCTACGGCCGGAGGGTTGATGTCGAAAGGAATGGCATTTTTGTTGACCGTAATGGACGCCTCCTCGAGCGAGGCCTGTGCCAGCTTTCCCGTTATCCCCTTGGAAAAAACGTCGACCAGGCACAGATGAGTGTCCGTCCCGCCCGACACGATGCGAAATCCCTGCCGAGAGACCGCCTCACACAACTTCGCCGCGTTTCGCATAATCTGCTGCTGGTACTGGCGGAAATCGGCACCGAGCGCTTCCTTGAAGCAGACCGCTTTGGCGGCGATAATGTGGACTAACGGACCGCCTTGAACTCCGGGGAAGACCAATTTATCGAGGACCTTGCGGTGTTCCTCCTTGCAAAGGATCAGCCCGCCGCGCGGCCCGCGCAGGGTTTTGTGTGTCGTGCTCGTGACGAAGTCGGCGTAAGGAACCGGGCTTGGATGCAACCCGGCTGCGACGAGGCCCGCGATGTGGGCCATGTCGACCATCAGGTAGCTGCCCGTTTTCCGGCAGATCTCGCCAAGCCGGTCGAAATGGAGCGTTCGGCTGTACGCGCTGGCCCCCGCCACGATCATTTTCGGTTTCTCCCGCAAAGCCAGTTGCTCCAGAGCGTCGTAGTCCAGCTGCTCGGTTTCGCGTTTTACGCCGTACGGGACGACCCGGTAGAACTTTCCCGAGAAATTAAACGGGCTGCCATGAGTCAAATGGCCCCCGTGGGCCAGGTGCATTCCCAGGATCTTGTCCCCCGGCTGGAGAACCGCCATGTAGGCGGCCATATTTGCCTGAGCCCCGGAATGAGGTTGAACGTTGGCGTGCTCAGCACTGAACAGGGACTTAGCCCGTTCAATCGCGAGGTTTTCAACGATATCGACGTATTCGCAACCGCCGTAGTACCGACGACCCGGATAGCCTTCCGCGTACTTATTGGTAAAAATCGACCCCATGGCCTCCAGCACGGCTTCGCTAACGAAGTTCTCCGAGGCAATCAACTCCAGTGTCTCCGCCTGGCGCCGCGTTTCCTGGTAGATGGCCTCCGCTATTTCCGGATCAACCTGACGCAACGAATCGTTCATCTCCTCATTCTCCAACCCGCGGATATCCGCGGAGTCTCGCGGACTTTCGCGGGAGTCCGCGGCTTAGCGAAAGTTCTCGTCCTCAATCTTACGAATCTTGTCGACACGCCGTCCGTGCCGGTCGCCGAGAAAATGCGTTTCAAGCCACACCTCGACCATTTTCAGGGCCAGGTCGTGATCGGTGCTGCGACCGGAGAGCGCCAGAATATTGGCGTCATTATGCTCACGGCTGAGGATGGCGGTTTCCAGGTCGTGACAGACGGCGGCGCGGATCCCCCGAAACTTGTTCGCCGCTATCGACACGCCAATCCCGGTCCCACATACCAGAATACCCCGATCCGCGGCGGCACTCTGAACCCGTTTGGCAACAGCGGCTGCCGGATCCGGGTAATCGACCGACTGAGGTCCAAAAGTCCCCTCGTCTTGCACCTCGTGTTTCAACTCGGTGAGACGTTTTGCTACCTTCCCTTTCAGCTCGTAACCGGCATGGTCCGAGCCGATCGAAATGCGCATAGAGCCCTCGTTTTCTCCTTTGCGGGAACGCCCGATTCCGGGGTATCGCGGTAGCTTAGCTTACTTGACTTGGATGGGTCAAACAGATAAAAGTAGGCTCCTTATGCTCTGGTCGAGACTGTTCATTCCTACGCTGCGTGAGGTTCCTGCTGAGGCGGAAGTCGCATCCCACAAGCTCCTCCTCAGAGCCGGTTTTATTCGTCAGCTGGGCGCGGGTATTTATTCGTACCTGCCCCTGGCATGGCGCACTCTGCTTAAGATCGAGCACATAGTCAGAGAAGAGATGAACCGGATCGGGGGCCAGGAATTCTATCTTCCGGCCCTCCATCCGGCAGAGGTGTGGAAGGAGTCGGGGCGCTGGGAGGTCATGGGAGAAAACATGTTCCGGCTTAAGGACAGGACCGGCCGGGACATGTGCCTCGGGATGACTCACGAGGAGGTTTTCACCAGCATTGCCCGCGATGAGCTGCGCTCATACCGGGACCTGCCTCAGATCTGGTATCAGATCCAGGTCAAGTTCCGAGACGAGCCCCGCCCGAAGTCCGGACTGCTGCGTGTCCGCCAGTTCATCATGAAAGATTCCTACAGCTTCGATCTGGAGCCGGGAGGACTGGACACCGCTTACGACCTTCATGACCAGGCGTACCGGAAGATCTTCGAGCGGTGCGGCCTCCGCTTCCTGGCCGTCCAGGCACACTCGGGCGCGATGGGCGGGAGCGAATCACAGGAATTCATGGTGACCAGCGACGCCGGCGAAGACACGGTCGTCTTTTGCGGCGGCTGCGGCTACGCCGCCAACATGGAACGTGCGGTGTCGGCGCTTGCGCCGCTGGAGGACGATCCGGGCGAGCGCGCGCCGGAGAAGGTGCACACTCCGGGTCAGAAAACCATTCAGGAAGTGAGCGATTTCCTGCGGGTGCCCAAGTCGAAACAAATCAAGTCGCTGGTCTATCTCGTGGAAAGCAAGCCATACCTGCTGCTGTTACGTGGCGACCATCAACTGAACGAAGCCAAGTTAATCAGCGCCGTCGGCTCCGGCGTCTTTCGCCCGGCCATGGCTGGGGAGATACGCGAAGCTTTTGGAGCGGATCCCGGAAGCCTGGGCCCCGTAGGCGTCACCTCCCTCACGATCCTCGCTGATCTGGCCCTTAAGGGCCGCCGAAACATGGTCTGCGGAGCCAATGAAGACGACTACCACCTGCTCAACGTCACTCCCGAAAAGAATTTTCAGGCCGAATTCCAGGATCTGAGACAGGTGGAGCCGGGAGAGTCGTGCGAAAAATGCGGTCAGCCGCTCCAACTCAAGAAGGCTCTAGAGGTCGGACACATCTTCAAGCTCGGTTATAAATACAGCAAATCCATGGGAGCTACGGTTCTTAACCAGGACGGAGTGGAGACTCCCATCATCATGGGAAGTTACGGAATCGGGCTCGAGAGGATCCTGGTGGGAGCCGTCGAGCTGTATAACGACGAGAGCGGCATCATCTGGCCGCGCCCCATCGCGCCGTTTGAGGTGATCATCAGCGTGGTCCGTCGTGACGACGCCGACCAGTATGGAACAGCCCTCCGGTTTCATGAGGAATTGACCCGGCGCGGGATCGATTGCCTACTCGACGATCGCGAGGAACGCCCCGGTGTCAAATTCAAGGATGCTGAGCTGATTGGAATCCCCGTTCGAATCACGGTCGGGAAGAAGATCAGTCAGGGGGTGGTGGAGGTCTTCACCCGCAACGACAAGGTGAATCGCGAAGTTCCCGTCGAACGGGCCGTGTCAGAAACCGTCGCCCTGCTCCAAACGTACCCGCTCTGCCCGATTTAGCGCGGGTAGCCAGATCGAAAAGACCTCAAGGACCTCAAGGACCTCAACGACGAGGGTCCCTGAGGTCCGGTCCTCGGGGGGTCCTTTTTTAGCTCACGGACAAAAATTCCCTGCCCTTTTTCCACAGTCCGGGAAAGATTCCCCTAATCGACTCCTCCGGTTGTAGGAGTCACTGGAGGAACTGATGACGGTTTCCCCGGAAGTCGTGCGTCCACAAGAGCCCGACACTAGTCGGACACTCTGGCACGATTTGTGCGTTAGCAATAAAAACCAATTCCACAGGAGATTTTAATATGACAAAAACGACACGTGTGCTGTTGACGTTGTCTTTGACTTTGGTGCTGGTCAGCTTTACCCCTTTTGCCTTGGGCGATGACCCAAAAACGCAGAGCCAGACCGATACCCAGCAGGAACCATCCGTGATGGGAGATCTGAAGAGTGTTGATGCCGACACAAAAACACTGGTGGTGACAACCAGCGATGGCACCGATATGCAGTTCGCGTACAACGAGACGACCGAGATCGTCGGTGCCCAGGGAACCATCGAAGGACTGTCGGCCAACGCCGGGTCCAAAGTAAAAGTGTTCTACAAGGAGGAGGACGGAAAGAAAACCGCAACGCGAATCAAGGTGAAGGACGCGAAAACCGACAGCTAATCCTTCTTCTTGCCCTCATCAAGCCGCAGGATCTCCTGCGGCTTGCCCCCCTGCCCGAAATCCGCAATTCGAAATCCGCAGCCACTGAGCAGTTTCACAGGCGCTTTCCGCGAATATAGTCGAGTGGGAAATGAATACACCGAAAACGACTTTCAAGGAGAACGCCATGTCCAGCCCAAATCTTCCTCCGATACCGCAGATTCCACCGATTCCCGATATCCCGGCAATCCCCGACGACCAGCAACCGGCCGCAAAAAAGCGCGCCTGGTGGTTCTGGGGGTTGATCGGTTGTGCAGGGCTGCTCGTCGTGGGCACCTTCGTCCTGGCCGTCGTCGCCGCGATTGCTATTCCTGCAATCATGAAAGCCATGGATAACAACCGGCAACAGGTGACAACCGTCAACCAGCCGGTCCAGCCTCCGTTCGGGCAAGCTCCGCAACAAACTCCTCAGGCGGGGGCGTTCCCCGCAAACTTGACCGGCGCCGGCCAGGCCGTTGCCCCCACCGCTCCAACAGGCCAGGCTGCCGGCCAGGGCGTATCGAACGCATGGCCATCGGACCCCTCCGGCCAGCCCATCAATGCTCCTGCGTGGATCCCCTATTACCCGAATGCGAATGGTGCGAACCGCCTGAAAGAAACCGTCGACAACAGGGGTGTGCGGAGAGGTGGCCTAAGTTTCTCTACCGCCGA
This sequence comes from Acidobacteriota bacterium, assembly GCA_003819755.1. Classification (GTDB taxonomy): domain Bacteria; phylum Acidobacteriota; class UBA6911; order RPQK01; family RPQK01; genus RPQK01. The sequence goes on from RPQK01000549.1 coordinate 5,166, forward strand.
TTCTGACCAAGCAGTGATCGCTTTCTACCGGGAACGCCTGACCGCGCTTGGCATGCAGGGTAAGGAATGGTTCGAGCAGGAAACCAACAGTCGAATGTACGAGGCCAGGTCAGCAGACAATTCGCGCTCTCTTACAGTCGGTGCCTCCACGATCTCCGGCATCACGATTGTCGGGTTTGGGTATCGAAGTGCGAATTGAAGGGACGAAGGGGCGACGGAACAAAGGGGTAAAGGGGCAAAGGGGCGGAGGGGCGACGGAACAAAGGGGTAAAGGGGCAAAGCGGCAAAGGGAAAAGCAGAAACGGAAAAGGATCTGACCTATCCCCGCTTTTCCCTATACCCCTTTACCCCTTCGCCCTTTTGA
>RPQK01000550.1 GCA_003819755.1 Acidobacteriota bacterium
CTACCCCGGGTGGCCCCCCGGACCGTCGCTACCCTGAAGGGGTTATGTATTGGGTGCGATACGGAACCTTTTCAGGGTACGGTTTGTCGCAAATCCCACTACCCAGGGGTAGGCCGCAAAACATGCGGCCAGCCGTGGGCTTTGCTGCGTGACCCCTTCGCGGTAAAAAGCGCTTCACTCAGCGGGTGTAGGGGTTCGAGCCATCCGGTTGAGTTGCGAAGCGGCGGTGGCCCCAGAGCCAGCAGTGGGGGAATTCGCGTATCACCTCTTCGACATATTTACTGAATTCTGCCGTGTAGCGGACAAGGTCCTCGGCGTTGTTCCCGCTCGGCGTAGCCTGGATAGGCGGATAAAAGCGAATGCTGTAAAAACCGGGGCGGGACGACGGACACATGAAACCCGGAACCACCGGAGCAGAAGTCTTCAAGGCCAGGGCCGCCACGCTCGACGTCGTACAGGCGAGTTGCCCGAGGAAAGGCACGAAAACCCCTTCCTTCGCTTGAATGTTCTGATCGATCAGGAAGCCTATGTCCCGTCTTTCGTGCAGGATCCGCAGGGCCCGTCGAACGGCTACCGCTTTCCCAACCGCCCGATTGCCGCGCTCGGATCGCAACTGCTCCAGCCAACGGTCCAGGAACCGGTTATCCAGAGGTCGAACGACGAAACTGAGCGGGTATCCGTGGGCCGCATGAGCGGCCGGCAGGATTTCCCAGGCGCAGATGTGCGCGGTGACAAAGATGACTCCCCCGCCCCGTTCTCGCGCCTGAAGGTAGTTCTCGATTCCGCGCGCGGACTCATACGGCATTCGTCGTCGCGCTTCCGCCGCATTCAGGTTCCCGAGGCGCGATATTTCCACGGCCTGTTCGCCCTGTTGCCGGAAACTCTGCCGCAGAACTCTCCTCTTCCATGCGAGATCCGCGGCTGGAAAGGCGAGCGAGAGGTTGATCAGGCCAATCCGCCGGTGCTTTTTGTCAACCAGGTAGACGAGGTCGGCCAGCAGCCAGCAGAAGCGGTAAGCGAACCATCGGGGCAGAATTCGCAGGAGGAGGAAGAACCCCCGAACGAAAACATAGACGAGCCAGTCGGCGACTCGCTTCATGGACGTGAGATTATCCCACAGAAGGAAGGATGAAGGAGGAAGGAAAGGATGAAGGATGAGGGATGAAGGATGAAGGGGGAAGAAAGGATGAAGGAGGAAGGAGGAAGGAGGAAGCCGGAAGCAGGTTGTGAACCGCCTTCCAGCCGAAAATCTACGGGCGGCTAGAAGAAGCTTCGCTGCGCCACGGCTCTGAAGGAGACTTCGTGGAGCAGTTCCTGCCAGGAAGCGCGCTCCTGCTCGGGACGGACCAGCCAAGCCGACCGGAGCGCCCGGTCCTTCAAAAGCGTGTAAAGACTCTCCTCCGTCTCCACCCGCCGCAGCAGGCGGGCCAATTCGGTGGTATCTCCGACCGGAAAGTAGCCCGGATAATCGTCCCCCATGGTCCCGACGAGCCCTGACGTACGGGAAACCAAGACTGGGACTGAGGACACCAAGGCTTCGGAAAGAACATTCGAGCCGCCCTCATACTCGGAAGCGATGACCACCAGGTGGCTGCTGGCAATCAGTCTAAGCGCTTTCGGGTGGGTCAACTCGCCGAGCCACTTGTAGCGCCGATTCTTCTTTTCCTCGTCCTTGGCCTTCAACTCCATGGCTTGGTCAAAAGCACGTCCGGCGTGGTGGACCTCCACCCGGGATGCCAGCGGCAATTTACGCGCGGCCAGGGCCGCCCGGAAGGGGTCCTTTTGCGGGAGGAGATGAGCGACGACAGCCACCTGAAAGGTGGCTTCGGGGGGATCGAGCTTCAGGTCGGGCTGGTCAGCTGACTGGTAGATAACCCAGGTTTTCGAGCGCGCGGATTCAGGCAGTTCCAGGACTGCCCGGCGATGAAGGACGATCAACCGGGTGGCCAGTTCCAGGACTTTCAGGACCTCGGCATTCTTGGGCAAGTCGCGGTACAGATCGCTGCCAGTCAGCGCGACCAGCAGCGGCGCCTCCGGCCAGCGATCCCGGAAAGCCGTAATCGATGCGAGACTCTTGCGCGCATGCAGTGCGATGAAAAGCTCGCAACGTTTGCCGCTGTATTCGTTCCGCACCTCGACCTCGTGCCCCAGCCCCGTCAGAATTCTTTCCCAACGCAGAGCTGTAACCCGGTTCCCATCAAACAAGTCCGGAGGGGAAGGGGTGACAAGCTCGATTCGCATATTCAGTCTATTTTACCCTTTGACGGATCGTTGCTCGTAGTTGTCTCTTCTTCGGGCAGCAGGATTCGCCGGTACTCGTCGGGAAAGCTTCGCGGCCGACCTTGCTGATCGGTGACCACGTGCACGGTCTCCCCCTCCGCACAGATCGTTCCGCTGGACGCCTCGATCAACTGATAGGCGAAGGTCAGCGTCCGCCTGCGCATCTCCTGCAGAAAGGTCCGTACGATGACTTCCTGATCGTAGCGAAGGGGGCGACGATACCGGCAGCGCGCTTCCGCGACGATCAGATAGGAACCGGTGTCCCTCTCAATCTGAGCATAGGAGATCCCGCGATGGCGACAGAACTCCGTCCGCCCGACCTCGAAATAGACCAGGTAGTTGGCGTAATAGACGACACCCATCTGGTCGGTATCAGCGTATCGAACACGAATCTTGCATTCCTCGAAGGGGGGCATAGTCGTTCCTTGATCGGCGGAAGAAAGGATCTCAAGGACCCCAAGGACCCCAGAGACGATAAGCGGGTCCTTGAGGTCCTTGAGGTCTTTGAGGTCCTTTGACGATCACACCTGAATCCCGTACTTGTCCCGCGGATCGATGTCGATCGGACCCGCAACGCGCCCGGAAGCCTGCGGGTGCCGGAGCGTCAGCAGGGATAGGGTGGTTAGGCTGACGTAAAAAGACACGCCGATGAACAGGATCAGTCGACCGGGGATTGGTCCGACCGCCGCCCGACTGAAAAGCTGCTCGACAGACGTAACCGGTTCGGGATGAATTGCCAGCTTCGCCAGGTAACTGATCGCAAGGATAATGAAAATCCAGATGTAGTTGCGCCTCAGTCTCCGCCCCGCCGCTTCCCAGAAACTGATATGGAAATGAATATCCTGGTAATCGTGGGCAAGGAACTCGTTCCACCGGTTGTCGGTGCTGATCGGCTCGCCACGCAGCATCGGACCGTAGAAACAGACCTCCAGGAGACGTACCCTGGTCCGCCAGATGTCAAAGTACCTATATCTCCGGGCCTCAATATTGAGGAAGATCATGACCAGGAGACTGATCAGCAGAAGCGGGACAGGCGAAATCCCGGCATCGCTGAAGCTGACTGAAAGGGCGATGCCGGTCGTCGCCACAGCCCAGTTCGTCGTGGTATCCAGACGCGTTCTCCAAACCTTGCTCCGGTACATCTCGCCCCGGTAGAGATGAGCGAGGGTCGTCAGCTCGGCCGGCGAGTACCGGACCGAGCGAGGCGCTTCACTGGGATCTGTGCTCATAGATTTACCTTCCAGGCATTCACTTTTCCCGCACCTCAACCTTTAGAGTGACGGGCTCCAGAGGAGATTCGCCGTCGACCGGACGCGCAACAATGGCTTCGACGACCTCCATCCCGGCCTCGACATAACCGAAGGCCGTGTATTGCCCGTCCAGGTGAGGCTGAATATCAAGGACAATAAAGAAGGAATCCATGCCGCTGTTTGGGTCGTCATGGCGTGCCATGGAAAGGACGCCCCGGACGTGCTTATGCGGATTGAACTCGGCCTTCAACGGTTTCAGCAGCGGCCGGTACTTGTCGGGAACGGGCGGCTTCCGGGTATCCATTAAGCCCCCCTGCAGCACGAATCCAGGCGCCACTCGATGAAAAACAGTCCCGTCATAGAGTCCCAGGCGGGCAAAACGCAGGAATTGCCGGACGTGCTCAAGTGCATCCTGCGGGTAGAAACGGAGCTGAATGTCACCCAGCGACGTGTGAATGATCGCACTGTATTTCTGAAGCTCAGAGACGACAGTATCAACGAAGGGTACGACTTCGGGTGGAGGCCGGTCTCTGAGATACGCTCTCTTCAGTTCGATTCGCTCGGTCAGGAGTTGTGACGAATCGGCCGGCGCCTGGGATATCTTTTCGACTACCCCGGTCCCTTCGACCACCCGGCCGTATGCTGTGTATTGGCCGTCAAGCTGGACCTGATCCGTTACACAGATAAAGAACTGCGATCCGGCGCTGTCCGGGTTGCCGGGCAGAAGAACCGCTGAAAGCGTGCCTCGGAGATGAGACAGAGGGCTCGTTTCCTTTTTCAACTCGCCGAGGCCCCCCGTTCCGAATTGGGGCCTCTTGTCCGGATCCCGTGACAATGGGTCTCCGCCTTGAATGATCCCGAGAGGAATCGCCCGGTGAAAAGTGGTCCCGTCGTAGAAACCCGATTTCACACGATCGAGGAACCTGGCGACGTGACCGGGAGCAGCCGTGGGAAAGACCTCAAGGACGATCTCACCGAAGGAAGTGTCAAAAACCACCTGCTTCTCGGCGGGCGGCGGGAGTTCCTCGGCTCTTAACGGAATCAACCCTGGTATTGCAAGGGTCATGGCCCAAACGAACAGAAGCCTCTTCGGTGTGAACATCGAGGCTAATTTACACTGACGCCGAAGCAGTTGGAAACTGCAGAGTGTGGACACCCGCTGGGAGCGCAGGCGGGACGCCTGCGCTCCCAGCGGGTGTCCCCGGGGCCATTGCGGCAACAACCCCAGGGCGCAAGCAACGTCGATTTTCTTGCGACTCTGAAAACCTCGTTGCAGAATAGGCCCGATGAGCCCATACGACCGCATCCTGATCATCGATGACGATGTGGAGCTCTGCGAGCTGGTTGCGGAATACCTTACCGTGGAAGGCTTCCTGGTCGACCAGGTCCACCAGGGAGAAGAAGGCGTCGAAAAAGCCCTGTCCAACCCGTACACGCTGGTCATCCTCGACGTCATGCTGCCACAGTTGAATGGCTTTGAAGTTCTGCGTCGAATTCGAACCAAGGCCACCGTTCCGATCCTCATGCTCACGGCCCGCGGGGAGGACGTCGACAGGATTGTCGGCCTCGAGTTAGGAGCCGACGACTATCTTCCCAAGCCGTTCAACCCCAGGGAACTGGTCGCCCGGATTCATGCAATCCTGCGCCGTAGCCGACCGGACGGCGGTCCCGGCAGCCGACCCCAAAAGATCGTTTTCGAGGATGTGCTGCTCGACGCCGGCAACCGCACGGTGCTACTGCAGGACAAGCCGGTCGACCTCACCGGCGTGGAATTCGACCTCCTTCACGCATTTCTGAAAGAACCCGGACAAGTGCTCAAACGTGAGGATCTGGTCAGGCAAGTCCTGGGGCGGGAGCTGTCTGCGTTCGATCGAAGTATCGACATGCACGTCAGTAATCTGAGGAAGAAACTAGGGCCGAAAGGCGACGGCGGAGAACGAATCAAGTCAATCCGGGGAGCCGGGTATTTCTATACCGTCTCGCGGTGAGCC
>RPQK01000551.1 GCA_003819755.1 Acidobacteriota bacterium
CTTTCCCGGATCCGTGATCGCCTGACACTGCTGGGCGGGCAATTCACCGTCGACAGCGAGCCGGGCAAGGGTAGTCGCTTCGTTCTTATCGCCGACCCTACCGCCTAGGACCAACAAAAAGACCTCAAGGACCTCAAGGACCCCAAGGACCAGAAGCAAAAGCGTTGGTTTGGTCGTTGAGGTCTTTGGGGTCTTTGAGGTCCTTTATCACCCTTTTCACTTCGCAGTCAGGTGCTCGAGCGTAGATTTTGCCTCGGCGGAGAGGGCCGGGTCGGACAAAGCCTTCTGCGCCAGCGCGACTGCTTCAGGACCCGGGAAAAGCTCAAGGATCGAGAGTGCGCGCTTCTTCTCCGGCAGGGCGGGCGCCAGTTCAAGCACCTGGCTGATCATCGAAACGGATTCGGCGTGACTGCGGTCGGCCGGCAACGATATGAGCCGAAGCGATCCGCGTGAGGCGAGGGTACGGAGCGTGGGCTCGAGCGTCGTCTGCCGTGCGATTGCGAGCAGGTCGGGGATCGGTCCCGGGTCGGGCCATTCTGAAAGTGAACGGATTGCGGCCCGCTGGACCTCCCGCTGCTTGGCCGCCAGCGCCCCTCTCAACAGCGTTAGAGCTTCGGCGTCGCCCACTCCTCGGAGCCCTGCGACCAACCGGGCCTGTCGAGGCGCATCGGCGGCTTCCCGGTATGACTGGCACACATAACCGACATGGGGCTGCGGGAATTTCTTGAGCAGCGACGAGACTGTTTCCGCCAGGGTCGTACTTTCCGTCGGGTCCTTCGCCAGCAGGTCGACCAGGGGTGCGATCTGACGCTCGGACGCCGTTCTGCGCAGTGCCTTGAGGGCACTCGAGCGCAGCTCAGTGTGATTTTCCTTGGTGGCGATTGACAGTAACGTATCGGCGGCCGACATCATTCTTCGGTCGTCGATGATTCCAACAATTTCGACCCGGGTGTCCGCATCGGCTTTTTGGAGCAGGCCAAGCAGAACCGAATCGAAATCGGTACAGTTCATTCCGTTCAGGCTGAGACGCGCCGCGGCACGCTCGGCTGAGCCATCGGCGAGAAGGGCTTTCACCAGCAACGGAATGTGAGAAGAATCGCCCAGGCGTCCAAGCGCTGTCCAGGCCGCCGCCCGCACGTCGGGCGATCCCTTTCGACCTGCCTCGACTACTTTCGAGACCGCCGGTCTCGCATCGGTTCGAGCGCCGAATGCCAGGAGCGCGGCCTGTTGGGTGGCCGGTCGGAGCGCCGTCAGAATGTCGGCCAGAGCCTTAACCGGTGCCGGGCCGGGCATCTGCAGCATTACCTGGATGGCATTGGCCGCAGCCTTCGGCTCTTCCTTTTTGATAAACGCGACCAGATCCGGGAGTACGTTGGACGCTGGAATGAGGCTAAGACCTCTTAACGCACCGAATGTCGTTTCCCGGTCTTCGCCCGATTTGGTTAGCTCTCGGAAAACGCGCTCGGCCTCCTCGCGTTGGCCTCCGGAGGCTAGTCGCTCCCCGCACTGGAGTAGAGAGAGCGCGAGCCAACGCCGGGTTCCGGGCGGAGCCGAGGCGAGAGTATTGAGCAGGACTCCTGCGGCCTCCGGTGTTCCGATGAGGCCGAGGGAATGGGCCGCGGCCTGGCTGACTACCGGGTCTTTGTCAGCTGCCATGGGCTTCAGAAAAACGACTGCCTGAGCGTCACGGCGTCTCCCCAGCGCAGTGATGAGGGCGGTTCTCCCCGTCCCGGATGATTGCGCCAAGGCCTCGCGCATGATTGCGCCAGAGCCGGGAATCCGTTCAAGGGCCGCAGTGGCGCTCGCGGCCAGGGATTTGTCGGCCAGCAGCGTCTGAAGCACGGGCAGTCCCGCTTCCCCGCCGATTAGACCGAGTTGCCGGCAGGCGAAATCCTTTGCCGCGAGGCTCGCCCCTGAGCCGAGCAGGGCAATCAACCGCGCCTCGACCTCTTTTGCCTGATTGGATCCGGCCTCCAGCGACTCCACGTATGACGAGAGCTGACGAAGAGGAGTCAGGTCTTTCCCGTAATCGAAGTTCGAGAGTACGGAAAAGCAAGCGTCGATGTCCGAGGCTCGAAGCTTCTCGTTTTGAAAACCATAGGCAGTAAAGGGAAGTCCCGACAGAAGGCTTAAAACAGCCAGGATCAGAAGAATGCGCCGATTTCTATTCATGATTCACCTCGGACTCAGATCTGCCACGGACTGCGCAGTGGACGGGTCAGGAAGCGGTCCGCCTTTTCATTGTCGATAAAACGTTCCGTCCCAGGGTCCCAGCGCAGCTTCTGCCGGGTGCGAATGGCGATATCCGCTATGTGGCAGACGATATCGGCGCGAACCGCTTCATCGATCGGGCAAATTGTCGGGCGACGAGTTCTCACGCAGTCAACGAGATTTCGGGCATGATCACGGCTTCTGTACAGGCGCAACTCGCTTGGGCTTACAAAGCTGGATTCCAGACCCTTCGGAGAAGCGGCTATTCTTTCACGATCCACGCAGACCCACCCGTCCGTTCCTTCGAACGCTGTACCGTGGCTGGTCACCGGGCCGTACTTGTTCCATTCCTTCAGCGGTCGGCCGGTGAAATGCATCTTGACGCCGTTCAAAAAAGTGAAATGGACGTCCCAGTCCACGGCGGTGTCGGCGACACCGGCTTCCGGGAAGACTCCCGTTCCTTCTACATCGACGGGGCCCGTCACCCGATCGCCGGCGCCCCACAGGGCGATATCCAAGGGATGAATTCCCCACCCGGCTATAAAACCGAGCGCGTAGTCCGAAATAAACCACCAATATTTGTTCGAGCACCGGTCCTCGGTATAGGGCACCGACGGCGCCGGTCCGAGCCACATCTCGTAATCGATCCCCTCCGGCACAGGCACAGGAGCAGTCGGTCCCCCGGCCGTGCTGGCCGGGCTCCAGACATTGATCGTTCGCAGTTCTCCGATTCGGCCGTTACGGACCAGCTCGCAGGCCAACCGGAATCGATCGTTCGATCGTTGTTGCGTCCCGAACTGGAAGACCGTCCCGTTGCGCAGACAGGCGGCGCGAAGAGCCTGGTCCTGGGCCACGCTCAATCCCATTGGCTTTTCAAGGTAAATGTCCTTGCCGGCATTTGAGGCCGCAATGGCGATGGGCACGTGCCAGTGATCCGGCGGCGCAACGGTGACGACGTCGATCTCTTTGCGGGCGAGCAACTCGCGGAAATCGCCGTAAGTCGCACATTCCTGGTCGCCGTTATGATTGTTCACGTTCTGTCGCGCGGCTTCCAGGACGGCCTTCTTTACATCGCAGACCGCCACGACCCGGACGTCCTCCTGGGCCAGGAAATTGCGCATGACGCTGGTCCCCTGCCCACCGACGCCGATCGATCCCACCTGGACCCTGTCACTCGGGGGTGTTCGCCCTCGGCCGAGGGCCGACGCGGGGACGATCTGAGGTGTCAGAGCGGCGCCTAGCGCAACGCGGGTGGCTTGTTTGAGGAAATTTCGTCTGGAGGGCTGAGAATGTTTCATAGGGTCACCCACTTGAACCTTGTCATTATGCCGAGCAAACGGGCTGCCGCCAAATTCGATTTTCGCACTCCGATCCAAAAAGGACCTTTTTCAACACCCCCTGTGACTGCTGAAAGGTTACAGTCGAAAGATGAGCCACGTGCCGGCGACCAGGGTGAGAACGAGCGCGAAGCCACGGATCAGGCCGATCCAGTCCGTCCGATAGGCCCGAAACAGGCCAGTCTTGCCTGCTCCCCGGATCGGTTGCAGCAGGTTGACCAGCAGCAGCGGAGTTGATTCCCGCTCGTCCCCCGGCGAGTCGAGCCTCGAGAAAAATGAAGCGAGCACTGCACGGTCTTCGGCGGGGGTTAAGAGACTGACGGCGACCAGGGCCACAATACCGGCGACGAGCGCTGCCAGAAAGACGTTCGGATCCCAGTGATCGATGCGTTGCCCGGTTAAGTGGTAGAGCAGGAAGTTGGTACTGAAAGCGGCGACGAGACTGCACAGCGCGCCCCACCTGTTGGCCCGGCGCCAGAGGATTCCTCCGACGAGACTAATTCCCATGAACGTCGCCATCGTTTCGGTAAGCAGGAAGGAATACAAGACTCGTTTGATCAGAAACACGGCATACAGGACCCCCGCCATGGTAATCAGGAAGCCGCTGATGCGCCCGGTCCAGAGATAGTGGCGGTCGCTTGCGCCGGTAACCAGGTACTTTCGGTAAAGGTTCTGAGTAAAGAGCGCGCCCGCGTCCACCATGAACGCCGAACAGGCGGCCATCCCCGCCGCGAGGATACATGCGACCAGGAGGCCCAAAAGGCCGGGGAACAGCAGATGCCGGGCGGCAAAACCGAAAGCATCCTCAGGGTCAGGAAGCGAGCGGATCCCGAAAACGCCCTTTGCCGCCATCGCGCTCACGAGCAGCCCCACGATCGTCCAGCCTACGGTGCAGAAGCGTTTCAGGAAATTACCGTAGAAGAACCCGCGGCGGCAGCTCATTTCGTTCTTGCCGGTGCCCACTGACGCCATGACATGGGGCATCGCCATGATACCGATCAAGCCGTTCAGAGTGAGCATGATAATGGCCCAGACGCCGATTCCCGAGGGAGTGACAATGGAAAACCGATTGGCGTCAAGCACGGATCTCATCCCTTCCATGCCGCCGACCAGGGGCCAGCCGAACGGGATCAGCAGGAACGAAAGTGTAACGATCAGGATGCCCTGGACAAACATGTTCCAGGCCGTTGCGACCAGCCCGCCGATAAAACTGTAGAGGATGAAGATCGCCGTCATAGCGACGACGACCTGGTTGGCGCCTACCTCGCCGCCCAGAGCCTGGTTGACAACCTTGCCCGCGCCCTTGAGAAGAGTCGCTGTCGTAATCGTCAAGTAAGAAAGAGCGAAGACCGTGTAAATGGTGGCCATCCAGGCGCCGAAGCGGTCTTGCACCAACTCGGCCGTCGTCGTGCGGCGCACTCTGCGAAAGACCGGCGCCATGATCCAGTAAAAGGGGGTCGCAAACAGGTTCTTCCATTGGTACCAGATCGCCGATGCGCCGGTGGCGTAGACCGCGCCCGATACAGCCACAATCATTTCCGGGTGGGTTCCGACGCTGAAGCTTTGCCCGATCATCACCCACGGGCTGAAGCGGCGATCACCCATGAAGAAGCTCTGCGTTCCCTTGACCTTCAGGCTTCCCAGCACACCGATCAGGGCGACAATCACGAAGTAGGCAGAGAGTATCAACCAGTCGAGCGTAGTGAGTTGCATTCCACTTGACCCCCTCACCGCATTGGCAGAACCAGCGACGGCGCGATACTAGAATGGCGCACGGGGCGAGTCAACTGGGTACGTCAAAACGCGAGCGCAGCGAGCCCTCGGATGCGCAAGCCATGCTCTGCTCTTTAGCCGGAATACGCGCCTGGACAAGCGAGTGAGGCTGGGGGTCCGGCTAGTTCCTCACGCCGGAGGCGTGAGAGGAGAGTAGCCGGGGGTGGAGCCGTTTTTCAGGCGACACCCCCGGGAAAGA
>RPQK01000552.1 GCA_003819755.1 Acidobacteriota bacterium
ACCCGGAAATAGCCATAGGTCTTTTCGGGTGTGGCGGGACGTCGGATGAACCAGGCTGCGAACAGACTCAGGCCCAGGGCCGCCACGTCCGTGAGCATGTGCCCGGCGTCGGCCGTCAACGCGAGACTATTCGTCCATAATCCGCCGACGAACTCGACAATCATGAAGAGGGCAGTCACGGCCAGTGCGATCTTCAGCGCCCGGGTTCCGTTCCGTCGGTCTAATCCCTGTTCCATGTGAAATCGTCACTTCCAGGCCCGGGGAGCACGCGCGCGGTTTCGAAAACCCCGGCTATCGAGTCGAAATATTTGATGGCCGCGTGGCCAAGAGCGAAGGTGTAAGCCCCCGATACGGAGGCCGCTATCAATGTCTTTCTCTCCGGAAACCGTTTCTCCAGGTAGTCAGTACCGCGGTCGACGGCTATATCTAATGCCAGCAGCGGGATGATTTCGCGAGCCCGTTCCAGGTTTAGTTTCAAGCCGCAGGTCCGAGCCAGCTTGAGAATCATCGCCCCGTGCAACGCCGCGGCCGGGAGAAAAAGCGGGAACGGGATGCGCAGCGCGCCAGCGACAGTTGCCGCAAAGGCCGCCTCGTTTACAATCTGCCGGCCTAATGCCTTGCGAAATTCCGGGAATGCCCGAGACAACGCGTAAAGGCTGCGCGGAGACGAAGCGACAATCCCTCTGAGCAAATCGTCAATGCTTTCCTCATCGAACAACGAAAGCGGCAGGACTCCCGCCTTCAGTTGCCGGCCGGCCGCCTTCAATGTCGCGCGCGGCCTCTCGACGAGATCGATCTTATTCAGCACCGGAATCACCTTCGCCGGCGCTTGGGAGAGTTTGCGGTACATGCGAACGGTGGATTCCGAGAGCGCGTACTGCGCGTCAAGAACCAGGAGAACAACGTCAGCAGCCACCAGGTCGTCCGAAAGTCCGGCTTCCGACCGGTAACCCAGATACTCATCCAACCCCTGTACGTCGACGACCGCAAAGCTGACCGAATTCCCCGCCTGTCTCCTCGTCAGCGCCCGCACCAGGCCCGACTTTCCGGTCTGGCCGGGACCGACAACCGCAATTGTCACATGATCCTGGCTCGAGAGGTCGCTCCACTGTTCCCGGATCATCTCGTAGATCCTCGTGAAATTGTCCGGTGTTGGCGGCACGGTATCAATCACTCGTTTCAGGCTCAGCCGAGTTTCCGGCGGGAAAAAGTACACAAGCTGATCAAACAGGGTCAACAACTCCTTGGGTGCCCAGTCGCGAATTCGGGAGAAGACGTCAACGCTCATAACATGATCCTGAGGAAACGCTGCCCGCTGCCGGCTGACCGGGTGAGCGGAAGCCGTATCAGTGCGTCAGCTGTCCGTTTGTCAGTAGTCTGTCAGTCTGTCCGTCTGTCAGTTTGTATGTCCGTCTGTCAGTCTGTCACTTTGTCAGTCTGTCACTTTGTCCGTATGTCAGTCAGCCGTTGTCACTTGCCAGGCTGTCAACCACCACCTCGTAGCCGATCTCCTCGAACGTCATTGTACCCCATCGATAGCAGCGGATGTCAGGGACCGGCCCTTCGAGCGAGATGATCCAGTAACACACCTCTCGATAATGGAATTCCTGTGTGTCTCGTGTAGAGGGGATCGCCGGACCGTTCGGATGCGAATGATAGATCCCGGTAAATTCCTCTCCTGTCGCGCGCAGGCTCCTGAAGAAATCGAAAAGCTCTGGCGGAGGGATAAAGAATGTCGAAGTACTCAATCGCTCATTGGTCGCGCGCCTGATGCCCGACGTATGAGTCCCCTGCCCCGTCAGCAGTCCGCAGCACTCGATCGGCCAGGCTTCGCGCGCGTGTTCCAACATCGCGGCGAGGACGAAGGCCTGAATTGTGACTTTCGACATAGCACGGACCCCCCTGCCTCTGAACGGGCATCGCATCCCCCGATGGCGCGGAATCCACATTGTGGCCGGATTCTCCAGAGTCCGGCCACAATAAAAGCCCCCTGCCATCTAATGCCGCTTGGGAGGCAGGCCCCGGGGCATTCGGGAGATAGACCCCTACAGCAGATTCACCGGATCCACGTCCACCGAGATTCCCTTGCCTTGGCCCTCGATGTCTTTGGCGCGGGTCAACGTCGCTTCCAGGACCCGATGCAGCTCCGGCCGGCTGGTCGTCTTGACCAGAATCTGAAAACGAAAATCCCCGCGCAAGCGTTCCCGGGCGGCTGGAGCCGGCCCCAGGAATCGCATGCGTTCTTCGTGCGACCACAGTCTTCTCTCTTCAGTGAGAACCCGGAGAACGTCCGATGACAGCTGTTCGGTTCGTCCCCGGTCTTTGCCGGTGATTATGATGTTGGCAAGAGCGGCAAAAGGCGGGTACCGAAACCTGCGGCGGAACTCGATTTCCTCTTGAAAAAACCGCGCATAGTCTTGAGCGCAGGCGTATTTGACGCTGTAGTGGTTGGGGAAGTAGCTCTGAATTATCACCTCCCCCGGCTGATCCCCGCGACCGGCCCGGCCGGCCACCTGCAAGAGCAGCTGGAAGGTACGTTCGGCCGACCGAAAATCAGCAAGCCGCAGTGACTGTTCCGCCGCCAAAACGCCAACCAATGTCACACCGGGAAAGTCATGTCCCTTTGCGATCATCTGCGTGCCCACCAGCAAGTCGATATTCCCCGCCGCGAACTCGCTCAATATGCCGGTCATCCGCCCGCGCCTTTGGACCGTGTCGCGATCTAACCTGGCCAGCCGCGCTTCTGGAAACCGCTCCCGGAGCAACTCTTCGATCCTCTCGGTTCCTTCCCCGACAAAGAACAGGTACTGCTTGCCGCAATTGGCACAACTCTTCGGCACCGCCCGGCTGTAACCGCAGTAGTGGCAACAGAGGCGCTTGCTCTCCTGGTGATACGTCAGGCTGATGCTGCACTGGTTACAGGCTTCGGTCGAACCGCAACTCCGGCACAGAAGCAAAGGCGAGTAACCCCTTCGGTTGAGCAGGACCAGCACCTGCTGTCCTTGCTCGAGCCTCAGACGGATGGAGTCTTCCAGGATCTGCGAAATGACGGCAGCCCGGCCGCGGTTCTGAAACTCGATTCGCATGTCCACCAGACGGACCGTCGGCAGCGGCCGCTCCTGGATGCGTGAAGCCAGCCGGTGATAGCCGTGCTGTCCTCGACTGGTCGCCAGGTAGTACGTCTCGAGTTGCGGGGTTGCACTTCCAAGGACGACCACTGCGTTCTCCAGCTGAGCGCGCTTGATCGCCGTATCCCGCGCATGATAACGAGGCGTTTCCTCCTGTTTGTAAGAGCCGTCATGCTCTTCATCCACGATCAGAAGGCCGGGGTTTTCCAAGGGCGCGAAAACTGCGGAACGGGTGCCGATCACGACCCGAGAGTCGCCTTGTTTGATGCGCAGCCATTGGTCGAACCGTTCCCCGTCAGACAACCCGCTATGCAGGATGGCCGCTTCATTCTTGAACCAGGTCTGGAAATAGCGGGCGACTTGAGGCGTCAGCCCTATCTCCGGCACCAGCAGCAGAGCGGTCCTTCGCCGCCCCAGCGCTTCATTGACCGCATTCAGGTAGACCTCGGTTTTGCCGCTTCCGGTCACGCCGTGGAGAACGAGGCTACGGAACGACCCGGCTGACAGCGCTTGCTCAATCTGGCTGAACGCGCTCCGTTGCTCTTCGTTCAGGACATGCCTGCGCACCTCCCCAGGCTGCACGTGGACAGTGGACCACGGCGACCGCTCCACCTCGACCGTGGCAATCTCAAGGAGGCCCTTAGCGGCAAGCGTGCGCAGCACCGCGCTCGTGCAGCCCAGTTGCAGCGCTTCGGCCAGCAGGAGGGGGAGCGAAGCGGCCTTCACCTTCTCGAAAGCTTGTTCCTGTTTCGAGCTAAGCGCCGTTTCGCTTCCAGACGTCACCCTTACGACCGCAAGCTGCTTCCTTAGCGGCCAGCAGTGCTCCTGATCCGTCATTACGGATCTTGCCAGGAGCCCAGGGGGCAGCATCACCCGAAAGGCCTCACCGGGCGGCGCCAGATAGTAGGACGAGACCCAAGCGCCGAGCTCCAGGAGGCGCGGCCCGATCAGAGGCACCCGGTCGAGAACCGAGAATACAGGCTTTAATTGGAGGCCGTCTCCCGACGGGGCGTTCGCCTCCTCGTGCACCCGGACGAGGATTCCGATCAACCGGCGGTTGCCGAAAGGAACCAGGACCCTGACACCCGGTCGGGCATCCGCCTGAAGCGCGTCCGGTACGAGGTACGAGAAAAGCTGATGAATCGGAAGAGGGACAGCAACGTCGGCAAAGACTGTGGCAGCCATCAGTTGATCAGCGGTAGTAGCCGCTGCCCAGTTCTTTGAGCCTGGCCCTCACGGCCTTCATATCTTCCCAGACTTCCCTCTTGGCGCTCGGGTTGCGCAGCAGATATGAGGGATGGTACGTCGGCATAAGTGGAGTCCCGTGGTAATCAAAGAACTTGCCTCTCAAACGCGTAATCGGGGTTTCGATGTTGAGCAGCGTCTGGGCGGCAACCCGGCCAAGCGCGACGATAACCAAAGGACGAATCTGCTGAATCTGCTGCTCCAGGAAGGCGCGGCAAGCACTGACTTCGTCAGGTTCAGGCGTCCGATTATTGGGGGGCCTGCACTTCAGGATGTTAGCGATAAAAACCTGATCCCTATTCAGCTCTATGGCCTCGATGATCCTGGTCAGCAGTTGGCCGGCCCGACCGACGAAAGGCAGGCCCTGGAGATCTTCGTCCTCGCCCGGCGCTTCACCGACAAACATCAGCTCCCCCTTGGGATTTCCTGAACCGAAAACCAGATTGGTGCGTCCCGAAGCCAGCTTGCAGCGAGTGCAGTCGCCAATCTGGGCACGCAAGGCCTCGAGCCCGCCTGGCTGGGGCTCAACGACAAGTGCGGGATCGGACTGATGTTGAGCCGCACCCGGGGCCGAGGCAGCCATCTTCCCGTTGCTCGCCGGCAGTTTCAGGTGAGAAACCCCCAACTCTGAATAGAACTTCAGATATTCAGAGACGTTCATGGACAAGATCCTATCATCCCCGGACGACAGAGCGTGTCAGTCTGCCTGGGCGCTAATCTCCGGAGGCCCAGTCGCTGGAGCGCGGGACGGTCCAGCCCTATCCCGTTGCTTGCTCCTCCCCGAAAAAGACGAACCGAAGCGAAGATATTCATCGCTTACACAATAAGTCCTCTGCTATCGTCTCTCAGCTGAGCAGAGGCCGTGAGAATCGCAAGCATTTGGTGCAGGCAACGGAGGGAGGGAGACATGAAAGGGAGCTTCTCGAGAGCCATCGTTGTGCTCGTCCTTTTCGAAGCGGGATTCTTCGCCGGGCTTTGGGGAGCCAATGACCAGCCCGGGGCGAACCGACGCCCACCGCACCGGATCTTGTTTCGCGAGGGCCACGGCGGGTCAGGTCCCGTCAAGCATGCCCGTCTCGCATCTGCTCGGCAGTTGGCGACAGCCGTGCCCCAGGCGACCCCCGCTGATGC
>RPQK01000553.1 GCA_003819755.1 Acidobacteriota bacterium
CAAAAGCCGGTTGAAAGAAATTGAACCAAATTCAAATATCACTACTAATTACAGCCGCGCAGAACCAAACTTGCACGCGCGGCGCGATCAAGTGTTACGGTTGTAACACGAATTACACGAATTCAAAAAGACCTCAAGGACAAAGCAACAGTTACCGTCCTTGAGGTCCTTGAGGTCCTTGAGGTCCTTGAGGTCCTTTTGAATTCGTGTAATTCGTGTAATTCGTGGCTAAAGAAACCGGGCTACACCCTCGGCGCCCTGGTCGGCAGGATGTTCCGCCGGTACGACTGGTACAGGCCCCGCAATTCCTGCATCATCCGGCCCATTTCCAGCTGCAGGCGTGAAGTGGTTTCGTAATCCTTCCGGTCAATCGCCTCCCGAATCTCCGTGAACACGGCCTTTTGATCACTCTCGTCACGGAAAAGCCGGGTCCTCAGCCTCTGGATCTGATTCCAGCGCTGCTGATCCAGGTCATTGCCGTCTTCGTGCAGCTGTGTGCAGGAACGGACGAAGTCGGCATTGAGAGGGATGATTCGGTTGTAGATTTCCATCGTCCAGCGGGTCAGACAAGCCTTCCGATAAGCTTCGATAATCCCCGGGCTGAACACACCGTCGCAGGCAAGGACGGCGGCCTTCTCAGGCAAGCGAGTAAGATTCTCCAAGGTTTCCCAGACGGTAGCGGGCGGGATGCCAAAGAGGCGACGCCGCTCTTCGTCGTTGAAATGCTCAAACACATCTTCTTCGCTGTGGTAGGCCCTCTCCTGTTCAAGATACGGGTGTTCCTCGCCCGGCCGCTTGCTGAACTCCGCTTCCAGCTGTTTGGCTGATTTTCCCGAACGCGCGGCATAGCTCATCCCGTCCGCCATCGCCTGATAGAAGGCGGACAGGGCCAGGAAACTGTTGGTGTGGGGATTGGGCGCTCTCACCTCAAAACGGGTGGCCATTGGATTGGCCTGATCGCGGACAAGCCCGAAAAGGACGGTTCGGTTCCGCGACGGCTGGGTCACGTCATGCCCGATAGAAGCGACAATGCAGACCGGAGCCTCAAAACCGGGCTTCAGACGATTGAAGCCGTCATTGCTGGCAGTTACGAACGGGCCAACCGCCTCGTAATTCCGCAGCAGACCCATCAGGGCACCCCAGCCGAGCGGGCTGAGGAAATCAGATAGAGGCTCGCGGGCCGCAAAAAGATTGCGAAGACTGCCGTCTTCCAGCGCAGCCATGATGCTGACATGAGTGTGCTCGCCGCTTCCGGCAATACCCTCGATCGGCTTCGCCAGGAAGGTCACTTCCAGGCCGTGCTGACGAAAGACTTCCTTGATGAAGATCCTGGCCAGAAGCTCGTTGTCGGCAGCCCGAAGGGCCGGGGCGTATTTCCAGTCAACTTCCAGCTGCTCCATGATGTCGCCGAAGCGGCCCTGGCCGGCGACTGTTGCTTTCACGCCGCCCACTTCCTTGTGTCCCATCTCCGGCGCCAGACCGTACTTCTCCAACAACAGGAGCGAGTTCTCGAGAGCACTGCGGACAGGCCCCTTCGTCCGTTTCCAGTAGGATTCCTGGAGCACCTGCGAGACAGCCAGTTTCTCGGTCTCTATATGCACTCCCGGGGTCCGCACCCAGAATTCGAGCTCAGTGGCCGCGAAAAGCTTGATCGCCCGGACTCTTTTTCCTTCGAGTCCCAGATGTCCAGCTACGGCCGGGTTTTCCTCAAACAACCTGATCAATCGCCGTTCAACGCTCTCGACCGCGTTCTTGAGGACCGACCTCGAATCGACGAAGCGCCCGCGGTGATTCAGGAAGGAAGGGATTCGCAGCGTTCCGGTCGGCAGATCGGTCTCGGGATCCCGGAATTCATAGTTGTAGTCGACGATCCAGTTCGCTTCCGGATCGGCCACCAGGTCGACTTTGCCATCATTTAAAGTCGCAATTCCCGGCAGCACGACGCTTGATCCATCCGTCTGGACCCCCCCTTCCAGATACTCATGGATGTTCCCCACGAAGTGACTCGCCGGGATCTTTTCGTCGGTGTCGTTGCCACCCAGATCCACCGCCGTGAGCGAAACAAACCGTATCTCCGGGTGTGTCTCCAGGACTTTGCGCAGGCCTTCAACATTGCGGTCTGCCTTGTCGATCGTGTAAACCGTCGCTTGCTTCATCCAGATATCGTGCCACAGGCTCGGTATTCTTATCCACGAATTACACGAACGACACGAACCAACTCGCGTCAATTCGTGTAACTCGTGTAATTCGCGGATAAAAATAGTTAAAAATACCGAGCCAAAGCTACTACGAGGCGGGCACGCACCGAATCCACTTGAGTCGGTTTTCAGCCAGCTGAAAAAGCAGCAGGCCGGCCCCGGCGAGCACGAGCGAAACGCCGCCAACCAGCGACAGCCGGTTTTCAGCAGCCCCCATGGTTACGAACCAGTTGACAATTGCCGCTGCCGTCTCTTTGTCAAGAAAGCCGAGTATCGCCTTCGCTCCGTAGCTCACCCCAAATATCAAGGCCATCCAGGTCAGGCTCATCGTCTGGTACACCTGCCTCATAGAGGTCGCTTTCACGGAAAGAACCGCTCCGATCTCCGCGGTGAGATGCGCGACGAGAAAAGAAAGCGTCAGAATGGCGAGACTCATATCAAGGGGCGGCAACAAGAGCCGTCCTCGGGCATAGATGACGTTCGTTGAGATCAGACCGAGCAGCAGGCAAACCACAGTCAGCCCCCAGCCGTAAGAGATGATTCCGGCCAGTTTTCCGATCAGTATGGCGCGGTCCGACAGCCGGCTGGCCAGGAGCGTCTCGAGGGTGCGCCTTTCCTTTTCCCCTGCAAACGAGTCCGCTACCGCCGCAATAACGAGGAAGGCCGGCACCCAGGCCCAGAAAAGGAGGTTAATCGGCGATTTCATGAAAGTCGGGCCAAACTGCGCCGGCAGAAATATTCCGAAAACCACCACCAGGACCACGATATTGAGCGCTCCGCCTTTCAACCCCTGCCCCGTCAGATATTCCTTCCACTCTTTGCGTGCGATTACGCAGATATCGAAGAACATGATTCGTCTCCCTCCACCAATGACAGGAAAGCCTCCTCCAGGCTCGCCTCCTGTTTCCGGACCTCTCGGATCTTCGCCCCTGCCCGCACCAGGTAGGCCACGACATCCTCGATCTCTCCTGTCTGGAGGGAGATCAGGATCTCGTTGTCGACGCCGTGGATCTCGGCCGCCAAACCGCCGTTGCGAAGGCCGGCGATAGTATCCTCGGTTAATCCAGTCCCTGTAATTCGGAACCGCGGCCCCCCCGCTCCGCACCGCACCTGTTCCATGGTCCCAACTGCGAGCAGCCGCCCGCTCTGGATAATGCCGACGAGACTGCACAGCTTCTCCGCCTCGGCGAGATAGTGCGTGTTCAGGAAGATCGTTACTCCCTCTTTCCGGGCCAGTTCGCCAAGCTCGTCCCGTAAAGCCACGGCCGCGATCGGATCCAATCCGGCCGTCGGCTCATCGAGAAACACAACCCGGGGCCTGTGAAAGAGGGCACGAGCAACGGCCAACTTCTGTTTCATCCCTTTACTCCAAGTCGCGATCTTCTCGCGCCTTCGCTCCCACAAACCGATGTCGGTGAGCAACTCCTGGGTCCGCTTGCGGCGCTCCCTGTCCGACAGGCGCCAGAGTCGGCCGTAGAAGTCCAGGTTGTCCTCGGCCGTCAGACGCTCGTAAAGACCGTCGTGCTCAAGAAGGACCCCGCTCGCCTGACGCACCCGGTCGGCGTCCGTGCGGGTATCGAACCCGAGCACCCGGGCACAGCCGGAAGACGGCTGGAGAAGGCCCAGAAGCAGGCGAACGGTCGTCGTCTTGCCTGATCCGTTAGGCCCTAGCAGGCCGAAGATAGAACCGGGCGGGATTTCGAGGCTCAAGTTCTGAACGGCCCGAACGCCGCCGAAGTTACGGGACAGCTTCTCAGTGACGATCACAGCTTCCGGCATACAATTCCTTTCTGGTCCACGACCAACAACCGGCTAGTCACTTTCCGTTTACGGCTTCACGATCCCCGCAGCCGAATCGACGATCCTTTTCAATCTCCGATGGTACGTTTCAAAGGCCGCTCGACCTTTGTCGGTCAGCCGATAAACGGTATGGGGGATCTTGCCCCGAAACCGCTTATCGACGACGAGGTACTCAGCCTGCTCGAGCTTTGCCATGTGCGTCGAGATGTTCCCTTTGCTCAGCCCGGTCTCCCTGAGTAGATAGAGGAAGTCCACACTCTCAGCCGCGTAGAGGATGGTCACGATCAGCAAGCGGGCTGGCTCGTGAATCACCCGATCCATCTCGGCGAAATCGCGCAGATCGGGGTTCATTGGTGTTCCTCCGCGCTTGAGCAGCGCAGGTACTTGAGGAGCGTCAGAAGGCCGCAGATCATGATCACAAGGCCGGATATTCCGTAGAAATAGGCGCTACCCCGAACATCCGGGTTCTCGAGGTGCACAAACGACAGACCCAGGCCCAGAACGAGTGAAAAGCCGCCGATAACCCAGAAACGTTTCAGGCCCTGCCCAGCGAGAATCAGGATTACGGCCGTCATGAGGCCCTCGACCAGTGGGGTCCAATTGACCGGGAGGGGATGATAGCGGGCCAGAAAACCCGCAATCGGAACAGCTATGAGCGCGGCTGCGGCGAGAGCCAAGCGCCGCCGCCGGACAGAAGGCTTGGGGTAGCTCACGTAGCCGGTGCGCGGATAGGTGATCCGCTCTTTCAGACTCCGAATAACGTGACGGCTTAGCCAGAATCCGAGCAAGAAGACGACCGGCAGCGCCAGCTGTAGCGCCACCCCATAAACTGAGCGAGCGGGAACATGCGCCTGGCCGAGGAAGATGAGGCCAAGGACGAAAAAGAGCAGACCGATTGTGATCTCGGCAAAACCGTCGGCATACCAGTATTGCCGGGTGCGCCGGATTGTTTTCTGAACTTCGTCGACCATTTCGCCCTCCTGCAAACTAGTCTTTGTTAAAGACCGGTTTGCATTCAAGCAGAGATAAGCGGGCCCTGTCAAGAGCTTTTATTCGAGAGTTTTTCCACTCAGCCGGCTGGCACTTGAGTTAGACTGCGCGCCCATGTGGAAAGGGCGTAGCATTATTCTCTGTGTTTTCCTCTACCTGGTGGCTGTCGCGGATGGCTTCAGCCAGAATTCCCTGCCTCTCCCCGGGATTGGCCGTTGCCTCGGAAGCCTGTCTCGTCAGGCCCCCAAGGAAGTAGCCGGCTACCATGACTCGGACGACCACGCTTGCCGGCTGCCCCTCGCCCCCGGTTTCGAGATCAGGCAGCGAAGCGTG
This sequence comes from Acidobacteriota bacterium, assembly GCA_003819755.1. Lineage (GTDB taxonomy): Bacteria > Acidobacteriota > UBA6911 > RPQK01 > RPQK01 > RPQK01. The sequence continues at coordinate 5,322 of RPQK01000553.1, forward strand.
AAAGGCGGCCCGTTCTACGATGCCGTCGCGAACCGAATCATCCAACGACCCGCCCAGAGTCCCTGGAGCAGGAAGCAAGCCCGGTCCTCGTTCTGGCCGTCAAGGAGCGGCAGCCGGACGTCTCCACGACTTACCATGGCTTCGTGGCCCGCTGCTTCGGTGACACGCTGGTCGCCGGG
>RPQK01000554.1 GCA_003819755.1 Acidobacteriota bacterium
GGTCCTCGACCTTCGAGATTCTGCTCTGGGTCATGCCGACACGATCTGCCAGCTGGGCCTGAGTCCAACCCTTCTTCTCCCGAAGGGCGCGTATCTGAAAGGGAAGACCAGCGCGGATTTCAGACCAAACAAAAGCATCCCGATACGTCTTGTCTCGTAGCCGATTCCACAGCCTAGCTATCCTCTTCATGGAGGCTTACCTTGCCCTTTGCTACCTGCTTTTTCCTTTTCACGGCCGTTTCCAACGCATTTGTTGGATTGTACCGACGTTGCTTATGGGTGCAGCCGATCAAGATAACGAACCGACTTTCTGATGAGTGGTAACCGATCAGTCTGTACTGGACATTGTCATCATCTGAAAACCGAATTTCGCCTAACCCCGAGTAGTTACGGCCTCGGAGCTTCCTAAAGGCCGGCTCTGGCCATTCTTGAAGGAGTTTCAGTCGACGCTTTATGGCGGTGTAGTTCGCTTGAGCGCTGGCCGGCACTGAGTCTAACCATTCCTCCACTACTCGTCGCCCGGTTCGACTTGTGTAACACCAGAAGCTCCACCTCATGATCGTATCACAAAAAATATATATCCGCGCAAGGCAATTCGACTCGATTCAGCACAAACTCCTCAACGCGGCGGGATGATCCCCGACCGCTCACGCGATTAGCTGAAGATTCGCCTTCAGCCTGTTCGATGGCTCTTATTTGATCAGTAAGCTTCATTTTCGTCTCTCCGCCGAGGCGCCGGTCCCGAGAAGTCAGGTCAGGTAAACGCCTGATTTCCGGAACGTTTCGCTTTTCAGGCGGAGACTACCACTTACGTTCGTGAGTGACAAGGAAGAGTTGGCCCCGACAACAAGATAACCGGGCGCTGGGACGACTAGCGATCAGCCGGACACCCGATTCCCCAGATAACCCGGTGCTTCAGCAGTCTTCATTAGTTCCACAGCAAGCGCATCTTCATCTCGGGTGTCCCTGCCGATCGCCTAGGACGCGAACTGCTTCGCAGGCGACATCATAAGCGATTGGAAGGTTATTGCGTTTGTCCACCTGATTTGGCCCCTTTTGATCATTTCATTTGGCCCCACCTCTGTTGATGATTGAACGTCCTGCCGCTGCGGAGGCCTGGCCGGAACGGAGCCCGGAGCCGCCGGAGGCGGCGTTAAACGCCAATTGGGGTCAGTTTACTCTTTCACCTTTTTCGCTTTAGGACGCTTCCTGCAATTGAATAGACTGACCCCAATTGCCGACCCCAGTTGCCCGCCGCCTATCTTTCTCCGAGCGAACGCTTGAGCCGGTCAAGTTCACCCTTAAGCCCGAACAGCTCTTCTTGCTGGCGTTCAAGCTTCTCGATCGTTTTCTGCTGTTCTCGGATTGACCGGCGGTCCTCTTGGATTTGCCGAGCCTGCTCGACGGTGTAGAGGGTAAGTTCCTCGATCTTCTCGAGCATTTTCATTTGGAGCTCGCCGAGGTTCACGCCGTTGGTCTGAATCTCACTTGCCTTCGGGATGTTCGGCAGGTGTTTCTCCCGACGAACGTACTCTTCCAACTTCACGATCGGCATCAGCCGGAAGCCGTTGTCGAAAACGTAATCTGGAACCGCCACTGAAGGGGCGCCGTAAACAATGCCCCCTCTCACTCTCAGGTTTCCCGCCACGTCGAGCCGCTCCGTCGGGGCAGTCGTTCCAACTCCGACATTGCCCGTGTTGAGGATCACCATCCGCTCGGTCACCAGGTCCCTGTCAAGAAACGAAAACCTGCCGTTCTGGCTCTTATCGGAAGCAATGAATGCCAACGCCCCGTACTCGGGCATATTTCCGCTGACCCGGCCTCGAAACTGGACTTTTCCGAGATAGTCTCCCGCGGATATGTCCAGCGGCGCGATGTTACTGCCTCGCGCCCGTTCAAAGAGAAAGGCCGGGGCATGGGTTGGGGTCGTAGCGCTATAGCGCCGGAACTTGCCCAGTGCCTGGCCGCCTTCCACGACCAACTGCCGGTCGGGGGTTGGGGTGCCGATGCCGACGAAGGTCTCGACGGTCACATCATTGAATCCGTTCACCCCGCCGAGAACCAGACTGTTCGATTGAGCGACCAAAGACGTGTAGCCGATCGCGGTCGCATTGTTAACGGGGAGTGCGCTCGCTCCACTGTCCACATCAGCAAAAGCACCCAGGAAGGTATTGTTGTTTTCTACGGTATTGCCCAAGCCGGCTCCCGCCCCAAAGCAGGAGTTATACCGCCCGGACAGGTTGTATCCACCCGCCCAATCGCCGAAAAAGCTGTTTTCCCAACCTGTTCCGTTACTGGCACCGGCCGAATAGCCGAAAAGGCAGTTGTACTGACCGGAGGAGTTGGAGGCGCCGGCGGCGTTAGCCAAAAAAAGAGTTGCCCGGCCCCGTCGTATTCGCCCCCGCGTTTGTGCCAAAGAAGTTGTTATTGCCCGACTCGACCAGGGAGGACGCCGCCGTCAAATCCCCCGAGCAGTTGGTGGATATCTACTACAAATCCATAGGTCGCGGGGCGAACTTGATCCTCAACCTTCCTCCCGATCGACGCGGTCAAATTCATGAAAAGGATGTAGCAGCCCTGCAGGGGATGAGAAGAATCCTCGACTCCACGTTCCGGCGCAATCTGGCCCTCGATGGCCGGGTGAGCGCGAGCAACATTCGTGGCCGTGACAAAAAGTATGGCCCTGCGAGGCTGCTCGACGGTGATCCGACGACCTACTGGTCGACCGACGATGCGGTGACCACCCCGGAGTTGGTGCTCGAGTGGAAAAGAGCGGCCACGTTCGACGTCGTAAAAGTGAGCGAGAACCTGCGCCTGGGTCAGCGGATCGAGGAGATCGCGATTGACGCCTGGGAAAACGGTTCCTGGCGAGAAGTCGCTAAGGCAACAAGTATCGGCGCCCAGCGGTCGGTTCGCTTCGAGCCCGCCGTGACAACCACCAAGCTGCGCCTGCGCGTCACCAAATCCCCCGTCTGCCCGGCCTTGGCTGAATTGGGAGTCTTCAAGCAACCGTAGGCGGGGCAGTGGGCAGCAAGGAAGCGGCACGCGTCGGACACGAAGGACGTGATGGACACGAAGGACGTGAAGGACCTGAAGGACGTGAAGGATCTGAAGGACGTGAAGGATTTGAAGGACGTGAAGGACGTGAAGGACCTGAAGGACGTGAAGGATTTGAAGGACGTGAAGGATCTGAAGGATCTGAGACAGGCCCGTTCTCCCTGGTCCTTCGAGTCCTTCAGGTCCTTCAGGTCCTTCAGGTTTTTCCTATCCGAGCGCTCGCGGCCGGAAGTTGCGGCATCTGCTTGTGTCTGCTCTACTTCGCCGTCCCCAGATAGTTCCCGTAGCCGACGATCAGGGTAGACTCCATTACCAGACGGCCAAGGGCGTCCAGATCAGCCTGGACGCCCTGGAGTGGATCGCCCTGGTGACCCAACACGTCCCCGATCCGGGAGAACACACGCGACACTACTTCGGCTACTACTCCAACGCCGCCCGGGGCAAGCGCCGCCAAATGGCCGCCGGAGACGGCGCCGACGGTGTAGCCGATGGTCTGAGCGACGATTCCGAGACCGAAGACTTCCGCCGGGAATGCCGCCGGAGTTGGGCCCGGCTGATTCAAAAAGTGTACCAGGTCGACCCGCTGGTCTGCCCCGACTGCGGCGGCCGGCTGGAAATCGTCGCCTTCATCGACGCCTCACAGACTATCCGCAAGATCCTGGAGCATCTCGAGCTCTGGGCCCTGCCGGCTCGTCCTCCTCCGGCGCCGCTCGTCCAGGGCAAGATCGACGCCTTCACCGCGCGCTCGAGCCGAAACTGTCCCGAACCGGCCGAGAACGCCGACGGGGTTTTCGTCGACGACGTCCCGGTTTATCCAACCAAGAGATGGGATTTGTCTGCGCCGTCAGCGCATTTGGTGCGTCAGCACCGACCCTGAGTTCAGCGCGAAGGCCGCCGACATCGTCGGCCTGTACCTGAATCCGCCTCAAAACGCGCTGGTACTTAGCGTCGACGAAAAGCCGAGCATTCAGGCCCTGGAACGAGCCGTCGGGTATGTCGAGACCGACAGTGGAAAGAACGTGCGAGGATTTAAAAGCACCTACCGGCGTCACGGCACCTTGAACCTGTTTGCCGCTCTGGAGGTGGCAACTGGTGCGATTCATACTCAGACCACGATGAAGAAGCGCCGCGTCGAGTTCTTGGAGTTCATGGACAAAGTCGTTGCCGATGTATCTCCGGAACGCGAGATTCATGTTGTGCTCGACGACTACTGCATCCACAAGCGAAACGATCATTGGCTGGCCAAACATCCCAATGTGAAGCTCTGACCCCCGTTATTCAGCGGAAGGAAGCGCGAGTATGTCGACCAGTCACGGCTCCGGCTTTTGCCTGATGACCGGAACGGTCTGGGAACGGACCACGCGGAAGCGCCAGATTTCGATCCCCTTGAAGCTCCAGCTCCGCTCGAACTGAAAGGACGGATCGCGCATCACGCTGTCCCTCAATTGCCCGAAGCCAGCCGACCAATATTTGTCTTCTACCAGGTAGAAAGTGGTGGCACCCCTGGCTTGCAGATCCTTGTGGATCATGGCGCAATCAGCCGCAAAGACGGTCTCCATCTGGATCCCGGCGTTGCTCGCTCGGATATACTCCTGGATCTCGGCCGCCAACCGCCGCCCTACGACGTTCGTGCTCCCAACCATGTGCCGAATCCGCTCGAGTTTACCCAGGGCTCGACTCGGCCGCTGGTCTGCGGGTCTGGCTCAGCTCGCCTCCCAACACTTGCGCGATTGCGAATAGGAAAAGCCCAGATGTTTGTAAGCCGAGTTTCGACGGTGGGGCAAGACGGGATAAGGCCGTCTGCCGCCGACCCGGAGTTTCCGAAGTTGGATACTTCATTCTCAAAATCCAACCGCCCGATGCATCGCCGGCTGCGCGGAGTAAGGCACCGGCCAGTTTACAGAGTAAGAACTGAGTTTTCCTGTCGTCCGCTTGGCTTTTTCAGGCAACGGTATGGGATTCCTGAACGGTTTTCGCGCCGGTGAGAGGTTGGGGACGATTTCGCCCCTGAATTTCTTCGTGATTGCGTCCAAGCGGCAGCCGCTTCGTTCGGAACTGCTAGCCACCTGGTTAACGTCCTACCGCAGTCCGTTCGACGGAGAGGGGGTGTGGTTCCAAACCATGTCGACATTTTTGTAAGGCGAGACGGGGCACATCCCATGATCGTCGGCGGGGAGGTTGCCGCTCGCTCCATCGATTGAGCAAGCCAGCCGGCTGGATCTCCTGCTGGCCTACACTTCTGTACCCGATCTCAAACGGCCAGACGTTTTTGTTGGTGGATGGTCGTGCTGGAGTGCGGTAGTAGCCATGGCTCTGATCTTTATACGTATCTCGGGACGAGGCTTCGACTCCCTGGGAGCGCAGGCGTCTCGCCCGCACTCCCAGGGAGTCCAAGCCTAGTCCCCAGAACCGTATAAAGAACAAAGAAAGCGCCACCACCA
>RPQK01000555.1 GCA_003819755.1 Acidobacteriota bacterium
CCTGACCAGGTCTTGTCGATTGCCGCGATCTTGTAGTCAACCAGGCCGGCGCTCAGGCCGGTGGCGCGCACGATGTTCTCACTGACGTCGGTCTGGACACCTGAGGCTTTCTTGGGCCACGAGATCCATATTCCACCAGCCGGGACCCGGGGCGCCAGGCGCGTAATTTCTCTTTGCAGCTCACTTTGGGAAGTGACGAACCAGATGACGAGGTCTTCCTTGCCGTTCAACTGGTCCTGAAAAGCTGCACCGGGCGGCATGTCGACTATCTGCCTGAACCCGGCCGGTTCCCCGATCAGGCTGACCACGGATCCCGGCTTGATGCCTAGCTTTTTGGGAAGGGGGGTACCCGAATAGGCGTCCATTGCCGAGCGGACAACCGGAACGGCGGGTGGGTTCCGCAAAGCCTGCTCAACGATCGCGTGGCAGTTCTCCCACTCCCCGTAGACGGCGTCAGGCAGCAGCTCACGGGTCCGGGCCACCTTGTCCGGCTCGCCCGCCAGGAATACCAGGGGAACATGCCGCGTTGCTTTCTGGCGACGAACGGCCGAGCCGATTTCCCGTCCGTGGCTCGGCGTCCGGGACAAGTCGATGATGACCGCGTCGGGAGGACTTACTCCCAGCCTCTTAAGGGCGTCCGGGCTGTTCATCGGCTCGAGATCAACCTCGTGCCCGGCCGCTTTCAAGCGCTCAGCTTTCTCGACAGCCTCGCTCGGATTCCAGTGGACGAGTCGGATGCGTGCCATGGGACCGAGTTTAGCCGATTAGTCGAGCCTTGAGTACCAACGCGGCTTGTTGTAATTTCACCACGCCTATGTTGAAACTTCGATTATCAGTCGCTATGTGCTTGATCTTCGCTTCCTCAGGAACTCTGTCAGCGGTCGCGCCAGAGACGGCCTTTCGGAATTTCGTCAAGAAGGATGGCGACAGGTTGATGGATGGCGATCGCGAGGTTCGCTTTATTTCCTTCAATATCCCGAACCTGCACTACGTCGAGGACCACCTTGCCTTCGAGGCGATCAGTGCCTGGCGCCTCCCCGATGCTTTTGAGATCGATGATGCCCTGTTGGCCGTGAAACAGATGGGCGGACGGGTGGTGAGGATATACACGTTGTCGGTCAAGCGTTCTGGCGATGCTCCCGGTCTGCCGCGTCACGTCACGGCTCCGGGCGCCTTTGATGAAGAGTCTTTTAGAGCGCTCGATCTTGTCCTTCAGCGGGCCAATGCGCTGGGAATCAGGATCATCATCCCGTTCGTCGACAACTGGAAATGGTGGGGCGGCCGGGGTGAATATGCTGCTTTCAGAGGCAAGCAACCGAAGGATTTCTGGACCGACCCCGAGGTCATCAGTGATTTCAAGCGGACGATCGAGTACGTCATCACCCGCACCAACTCCCTGACAGGCGTGAAGTTCCGCGACGACAAGGCGATTTTGGCGTGGGAAACCGGGAATGAACTGGAGTGCCCGCATTCCTGGACGCGAGAGATAGCGGGGTACATCCGCAGCCTTGACTCCAATCACCTGGTACTCGATGGGCGCCACGGGCAGCGACTTACGGATGAAATGGTCGATGAACCTCTGACCGACATTGTGACCACACATCACTACCCCGATAACCCTCAGGAATCGATCCGGTACATTGTCGAAAACCGGGTCAAGACGAGAGGCAAGAAGCCTTACATCGTGGGGGAGTTTGGCTTTGTCAGCACCGATGCGTTCCGGGTCTTCTTCGATACGATCATCAAAGAAGGGATCAGCGGTGCGCTGGCTTGGAGTCTGAGGGGCCGAAGCCGTGATGGAGGGTTCTACTGGCACTCGGAACCACTCGGCGGAGATATATACAAGGCTTACCACTGGCCGGGATTTGCGACGGGCAGAGTCTATGACGAGAGCGCCTTGTTGAGCCTGATGCTACTCAAAGCTCACGAGATCCAGGGGACGGCGATACCGCGGGCCGAACCTCCAGGTCCTCCTGTACTTCTCCCGATTGCTCACCCGTCTCAGATCGCCTGGAGGGGCAGCGCGGGAGCCACCTCCTACCGGATCGAAAGAGCGGAAGCAAACAAGGGTCCCTGGACGGAGATCTCGGCTGGTATTTCGGATGCCGAGGTCCAGTACCGGCCAGTTTTTGGGGATTCCTCCGCCTCTCGAAACCGCAGGTACTTCTACCGCGTGGTCGCCGAGAACTCGGTCGGCCGCTCGAAACCCTCGAATGTCGTAGGCCCGGTTGAAGTGATCGAACTTGCCTCAGTGGACGAGCTCGCGAATTTCAGCCGATCCTTCCATCACCGCGGAAAGATGTCGCTTGTCTCCCAGGAAGCCCGCAAAGCGAAGGAGGACATCCATCGGCTGCGGGGAGAAAAGGACGCCTTCATCACTTACCGCGCCGACCAGGCAATCAGGCGTTGCCGAATCTACACCTTCTTCCCGGGCGAATCTGATCTTGTTTTCCTGGCCTCGAGCGACGGCCTGGCCTTTTCTCCGCTTCCGACCCGGAAGACAGCGTTTGCGAGCGGCGAGCCTGAGTACGGCTACTGGAACCCGGTTCTCTTCGAAGTCGGCGATCTGCCGCCTGACACGCGCTTTTTCAGGATCGTTTTCCCGGCATTAGCCGATTTGGCGAGGGTGGAGATTTACTACTAGGGACACAAGAGACACAAGGGACACAGGGGACTGGATATAGCCTTCCGTTGTGTCTCTTCTGTCTCTTGTGTCCCTTGTGTCCCTTGTGTCCCTAGTGTCCTTGTGGCCCCTGTGTCCCTGTTGTGGCGGGCACGGCTGTCGCTAGATCATCCCCGCCGGCCGGCAGCCTTTTCCTGGCGTGTCGCCGTCGCCCAGTTCCTCACGGGCTTTGTCCGCCAGCTTGAGCAGGCTCGTTACGATTTCCGGATGCTCGTCGACGAGATTCGTCTTCTCACCCGGGTCAGCCTGGAGGTCATAGAGGGCTACGCCCGTCTGCGCCTTGGTGTATTTGCTCGGCGTTCCACCACTGCCCCCTTTCTGACCGGCCAGACTCATGTATGCATGTGGGAAGTGAAGCTTCCACTGGCCGCTTCTCACCGCCTCCAGCTTCCGGTTCCAGTAGAAGAACAGCGCTTCGTGTGGCGTTCGGGCATCGGGCTGGCCTGACATGAGGGGCCAGATGTCGAGGCCGTCGATCGGAAGCGCGGGCAGCTGTGAGCCAATGATCCGGGCGACGGTTGGAAAGATGTCGATGTTCATTGCCGCCTCGGCGCACACGGTACCCTCCGGGATCTTTCCCGGCCAGCGCACTATGCAGGGCACCCGGAGTCCGCCTTCCCACGTTGTCCCCTTGCCCTCCCGAAAGGCGCCGGCAGAACCGGCGTGATCGCCGTAACTGAGCCACGGGCCGTTGTCGGAGACAAAGACGACCAGAGTGTTCCGGTCAAGGCTCAACCGTTTGATCGTCTCAAAAATCCGTCCCACCGACCAGTCGATCTCCATGATCACATCCCCGTAAAGACCTGATTTCGAGTGGCCTTTGAACTTCTCCGAAACATGAAGGGGGACGTGCGGCATGGAGTGAGCGACGTACAAGAGAAAGGGTTTGTCCCGATGGCGTTCGATGAAACTGACCGCTCGTTCGGTGTACCACTTGGTCAGCTGAGTCTGGTCCGGATCACGAGCAACGATGCGGGTGCCGTCGATGAGGGGCAAAGGGGGATAGCTCTTGTCCTCGGGATGCCGGGGCCACATGTCGTTCGAGTAAGGCAGGCCGAAGTACTCGTCAAAACCGTGACGGGCCGGCAGAAACTGAGGATGGTGTCCCAGATGCCATTTCCCGAAGGCGGCCGTGGCGTAACCTCTCCGCTTTGCCATCTCCCCGATGGTCGTTTCGGCATCCGATATCCCGTTCCTTGACTTTGGTCCCAAAGCTCCCAGGATGCCTATGCGGTTGGGATAGCAGCCGGTGAGCAGCGATGCTCGGGACGCGCTGCAGACTGCCTGGGCGACATGATAGTCGGTGAAGCGGCGGCCTTCGGCGGCCATTCGGTCCAGGTTGGGCGTCTGGTAACCTTGCGCACCGTAGCAGCCGACGTCCGCATAGCCCTGATCATCGGTAAGGATGATAACGATGTTCGGACGGTCTTGTCTCTCCGGCCCGGCACCCTGCCGCTGGAAGCCGCTTGCGACAGCCCATCCGCCCGCTGCGGCCAGCCTTTGCAGCACCTCTCGTCTGGTTGTTGTGCTTCTCTTCATGAAGGCTTTGTATACCACCACTCGAAGCAAAACCGAACAGCGAAACAGCGCCTGTTCAAACGTCTGGACCAAACTGGTAGACTGGGATTAGAACCCAAGCGCACTGCCACAATTCATGCTTAGGTAAGCGCGGCCGGCGTCGCCGGCGGCGTTCTCAATCTTTCCCGCGGAGGTCCCTTTGACATTGAACCGAAACACGATGATTTGGTTGGCGGCGGCCGGAACTGCTGTGGGCGCGTACGCCTTGGCACGTCGAGCGCGCAGCCTTGATCTTCAGAACCAGGTGGTCTTGATCACCGGCGGGTCTCGGGGATTGGGTTTCCTTTTGGCCCGCGAATTCGCCCGCGCCGGGGCGCGCGTAGCTTTCTGCGGTCGGGACCCGGAGCAACTCCGCAAGGCGCAAGAAGAGCTGGAGTTGACCGGCCATGACGTCTACCCGGTTCGATGCGATGTTTCCGATCGTGATCAAGTCGAGCGAATGATCGACGACGTGACCCAGTACCACGGCCGGATAGATATCCTGATCAACAATGCCGGCATCATGGAGGTCGGACCCATCCAGACCATGGATCTCGAGAATTTCGAGCGCGCCATGAAGGTTATGTTCTGGGGCCCGCTCTATGCCATCCACTCCGTTCTCCCCTCTATGCTGGCACGAAAGAACGGGACGATCGTGAATATAACCTCTATCGGCGGGAAGATCAGTTTCCCTCATCTCCTGCCTTATTCTGCAGCCAAATTCGCCTTAGTCGGCCTCTCGGAGGGGCTCCAGGCGGAGGTGAAGAACCAGGGGGTCAACGTGATCACCGTTGTCCCAGGGTTTATGCGTACCGGCTCCTACCTGCAGGGTTTCTTTGCCGGGAAACAGAAGCAGGAATTCGAGTGGTTCGCTCTTGGCGCCACTGCCCCGCTGCTTTCAATGAATGCCGCCCGAGCTGCGCGCCGAATCGTACAGGCCGTCAGGATGGGCAATCCCCAGCCCATCCTCTCTCTCCCGGCCAACCTGATTGCTCGGTTCCACGGCCTTTTTCCGGGGACGACAAATCTCATCCTGGCCCTGACCAACTCTCTCCTCCCGGGGCCGGAGCAACGTGGTTTCGCAAAGGGCGAGGAGCTTCAGCAGGAGATCGACTCAACTCTTTTCAAGAAAGCGACGGCCCTCGGACCCGACGCCGCCCGGCGTTACCAGAATCAGGAAGTGCGGGAGGGTAGCTGACAACTGACCGCTGACAGCTGACGGCTGACCGCTGACCGCTGACGGCTGACGGCTGAC
>RPQK01000556.1 GCA_003819755.1 Acidobacteriota bacterium
CCCGCGAAACACGTGTCAGTCCTACGGACCTGGGTCGCTTTGCGGTCCGGTTTCTATAGACGTGCCGGTCCTACGGACCTGAAGACATGCCGTCGCGATGTCGGTTCCGCCCCAACTAATGGGTAAAGGGCAGGGGTAGGGCCGCAAAAAACGCGGCCAACCCTGGGCTTTGCGACGCGACCCCTTTGGGGTGGAAAAAACGCGCAAAACAGCGATCACAGGCCAGCCCAAGCCGGTCAGCGGGCAGCCGGCAGTGGTCAGCTGTCAGCCGTCAGCCTGTCAGCGGGTCGGCCGTCAGCGGTCGCTTTCCGACAGGGTAAATTTGGCGAGAAGTTGCTCGGTGGAGCGGGCCATTTGGGCGAGGGCGTGAGCGACCGTGTCCACTCGCTTCAACTCGCCGAGCATTTCGTTGGCGGCCGCTCCCACCTCTTCCGCGGCGGCTGAGTTCTCCTCAGAGATGGCCGTCAATTCCTGCATGGCGGTTCCCACCTGTCTGGACAGCGACTGCATCTGGGAGACAGAATCGGCCATCATCGCCAGGCGATCCTTATTCGTCCCCACCGCTCGATGGATGTCTTCCAACAATTTACCGGCACGTTCCGCCAGGTCGGCTCCGGCCTGGACCTGTTGGAGCTCGGCGGCCATCACCCGGAGGGCTTCCCGGATGCCTTTCTGCACTTTCTCGACGATTTCGGTAATCTCGCGGGTGGCACTGCCACTTCGCTCGCCGAGACTCCGGATTTCCCCGGCGACCACCGAAAAACCGGCGCCGTAGCGTCCCGCATGAGCGGCCTCGATAGCCGCATTTATGCCCAGCAGCTTGATCTGGTAAGCCACACTTCCGATCAGCTTGATGATCACATCGATGCGCGCGGAACTGGTGCCCAGTCTCTCCACGGTTTCGCCCGTCTCAGAAACCGAGCTCCGGATCGCCTTCATACTCTCGAGCGTCCTGCTGACCGCCTCCGTCCCTACCTGGGAGGCATCGGCCGCCTCGGCTGCAAGGGATGATCCCTGGGTGGCCTCCGCTGTGACGGTATCGATCCTGTTGACCAACCCGTCCAGAGAAGCGTTCGCCTGGTTGACCTGTTCGTTCTGAGCGACGGTGGCACGTGAAACCTGGTCGATCGACACTTTGACCTGTTCCGTGGCCTGGGTAATGTGATCGATGCTGGTGGCCAGTCTCTGGCTTGCCTGAAGCAGTTTGAAGGCCTGCTCTGTGGTCAACAGCACCATGCTGCTCAATCCGCTCGGCTCGGCGTTGTAAGTGATAATGGGAATACCGTCTCGGGTCGCCCGGTTGATGTACGGAACCAGATCGGCATCAAAAACACCGACCGCCAAACCGTCGAATCCCTGCTTCAACAGCGACTCCATGAGCGTCCCGTAGACGTCGCCGCTAATATCTCCCTTTTGCAGGGTCTGCTCGGGGACAATCCATTCGGCTGTGACATTGAGCGGCCGCAACTCGATGGCAGCGGCCTTCACCCCTTCCTCCACGATATCCCAGAAGGAATTGGGAGCCCGCCCCAGCACGGCTATCCGCAGCGGTTTGGGCGCAGGCCGCGCAACCGGGACTGCAAGACGCTTGCGCGCTTCCTCCCGCACGACCGCCCCGACGCCTTCCTTCCAGAACTGAGCGCAGTTCTCGGCTGTGACAAGCTCGAGCTCGGTAAGCAGCCGGGGAGTAGGTGGTTGCCAGCCCGAAACCAGGTGGTTGAAAAGGTGGATGACAGGGTCATGGCCTTGGGCGTAGGGATCCTGCCCCAAGGTCGCTGCAATCAGTCCCCTGGCGACGCAGGCCATGGTGTCGTCGCCGAAATCGTGCGATACGATCTTCGTGCGCCCCACTCTTCCGGCCTCTTGCACCGCCCGCGCAGCTCCGGCCGGGACACCGCCGTGCGTGAAGTAAATTCCGTCAAGATCGGGGATTGCCGTAAGAACACGCTTCGCCGACTCAAAGGCATCCTCAAGGGATACTCCGCAGTCCGAGTGGTGGACGACCCGGACACCGGGGTACTCTCTGAGCAATACCATTTGGAAGCCCTTGCCGCGAAGCTGGTGCGACACCATCGCGGGACGATGCAGTATCGCGACCTGGCCCCGGCCATTGAGCGCTTTCCCCATGGCCCTGCCGCACATGTCCCCTTCCAGGTACGAGTCTGCGCCGACGTAGCACAGACGATGGCAAGGCGGCGGAGTCGCGGAGTTAAATTCGACGGCTCCGTGCTGCAGTCCAGCCGCGAGCGCATTGAAGACGTCCGCCAGCCGCTCGAAACCCGGAAAATCCTCACGTCGCAGTTGTTTCGAGGGAATCGAGACGCGAGCCGAGAGGTTCCCTTGGGCCAGTTCCGAAATCGCTCGAACCAGGGCGGCAAGATCGGTTTCGACCAGGTCACTGGCAAATCCAATCAGCCGATCGAGCGATGCCGTAGAACCAGAGGAAGGCCTGTTCCGCCACATCGTTAATGCCTTTCGGCCTGCTCGGTCATCCGCTCCCATCTTGGATCTCCCTAGCCTGTTTCCGCGCAAAGAATAGTCTCAGCGTCAGCAAGCGTCAATCGTCTAACGACTGACAGCGTCTTACAGAGCCGCAAGCGCAGCGTCGTTTGGCGGAGCGCGTCGGATATGAACAACGGGCAACGACTGCGCTGGTCTGAAGACGAGGGCTCGAATCCGTCGCGCGCTCCACAAAAAAGCGCTGCGCTTGCGGCTCCGTAAGACCGCTGCCCGATCGAGCCAAGAGGTGTCAGTCGTCGAATTGGTCTTTTCGTTCCCGCTTCTTGCTGGCCGTGTGACGCTTATGCTCGAGGCGTTTACGAACGGAGCTCGCGCTCGGCTTGGTCGCCCTCCGCTTGCGGGGAGGAACTGCCGCCTGCCGAACCAGCCTCAGCAAACGATCGATCACATCTTCCCGATTCCGCTCTTGGGTGCGGAACCGGCGACCCGTGAGAATCAGAATCCCTTCCTGGGAGACTCTCTTTCCGGCCAGACGGATTAGCCGTTGTCGCACCTCGGGCGGAAGAGCGGCGCTTTCCAGGTTAAAACGCAACTGAGCAGTAGTTGCGACCTTGTTGACGTTCTGGCCGCCCGGACCGCCCGAACGAATGAACTGAAACTCGATGAGAGATTCATCCAGGGTGATCTGATCGGTGACTTTAAGCATGATTACCGCTTGGATTCCTGGACGACCTCCAGGGTTTCATCAACCGAGAAGACCGGCAAATTGAGCTTTCCGGAATCGAGTGGCCTGGCAGTGATTCGGAAGTGTCGTTCACCATCGATCTCCGCCTGATAGGTGTAGCCGTGCGGGTTCGAGTTCGCGAGTCCTATCACCCCGGCCTCGACCAGTTCTTCCACCGTGCCATAGCGGCCGTGGGTTGCCAGATACGCCTTCTCCGCCCGGGCTATGGAGACAAGAGCCATGTGGACGCCGACCGTATTAATCTGCGCTTCGGGGGAGGTTCCACCGGGAGAGACCTGAGTGAGAGCCGAACGGTAGATAAACAGACCGATCGCAGCAGTCAAGACAAGCACAACGAGACAGCCTAGTGTTCGCACCGACTCCTCCTTGCCCTGGGCCGAGAAGGAGCAAGCTGACACTTGCTCCTCCCGGGCCGCGGGATTTAACACAACTCGCCGCGACTCACGCCCCGGCTTTCTCAACCTGGTGGCGGTGCTATCTGCCTGCTTCGTGGAGCTTCTGCCTGAACACCCGCTGAAGTTCGATTGCACTGAGAGTTTCTCTCCCGATCGCAAAACCCGACTGCCCAGTCTTGAGCCTCAGCTCTTCAAGCAAGGAAGCCGAGGCAGCGGTCGTCGGTTTTTCGAGAACGAAATCAACCCCCCCTGTATTCTCAATCGGTTGTATTCGCACCTCTGACCATTGACTCAGAACCGGGTAGAAACCGCAATACTCGTTCGCCTCGCAAATGATCCGGTTGCCGTTCGGGTCATTACCCGCGGCAACAAAGTAGAAGCCGGCGAAAATCGGCGGAAACTGAAACTCCAGTATTCCATCCTGGTTCTTGTCGGTCACTTGCTCGGCCCCGGGACTAGAGTCAATGGTTCCGACTCCCTCAAGGGTGCGTGGATCGAGAGCTAAGACCAGTATCTCGCCCGGAAGCCCAGACGCTCCGGGCGTTCCAACCTTCATTACAACTGTGATTTCGGCCGATCCACCGTTGGAAGCCAACTTTACCTTGCCGGTGTACTGCCCGGTCGCAAGACCCGTGCGCTCAACTCTAACAATCAAAACGGAGTTGGACCCCGCACTGAACTGAGCTTTGAGCCAAGAAGCCCCGGTTATGGTCACGGTGGGCTTGCCAAGATCCCCGCCCCCGCCATTCGAGATTGTGACCGTCATCTCCGTCTCGGTGGAGCCGAAATCGAGGCTCAAGGTGGAGACGATGAGCTTCGGCTGCGAGGAGACTGAGGTCACCTCCTTTAAGGCTTTAACTGGATCGACCAGACCGTAGCCATATTCGTCGTCTTTGCCCGGGTCCCCGATGTCGAGAGCCGTCTTCTCAAGAACCTGCTTAATCTCAGCGGGTGGCATCCCAGGCTTCTTGCCGAGCAGCAGCGATACAACTCCGGCGACGTGCGGGGCCGCCATCGACGTTCCCTGCTTGAAGACATAGGCCGGTTTGTCGGTATCCTCGTTCCACCCGATACTCAAAACGCCGTCCACATACCCGTCGTCGTTCGAATCTGTGGCAGAGTTGCCGCCCGGCGCGACCACACTGATGTGGGAACCGTAATTCGAGTAGGGCGCGCGGGCACCAGAAAGATCAATAGAGCCAACCGCTATGACACCGGGATAAGCGGCCGGGTACCGGGGCGCCGAGCTGTTCTGATTGCCGGCGGCGGCCACAATGCACACTCCCGCACCCAGAGCCTTGGAAATAGCGTCCCTTTCGGTCGCACTGTCACCGTCGGACGAGAGACTCATGTTAATCACGTTCGCCCTCTTGCTGGGCGATTTCAGCGTGGCATTCGGCAGCCCCGCAGCATACAAAATCGCCTGCGAGATGTCGTAATCAGTGCCTCCCCCGGCGCCCAGCGCGCGCAGAATCATTAAACCACTTGACCAGTTCACGCCGGCCAACCCGATATCGTTGTTGCTGCTCGCTCCGATGGTGCCGGCCACATGGCTTCCGTGGAACGTACTCTTCAGCTTATCAGGGTCGTCGCCGACATCCTCGGCATTGGGATCGGGCCCCCCCCCGTCAAGCGAGATCTGCGGATCCGTAATGAAGTCATAACAGTCTCCGGTGATCAAGCGGGCTCCTAGATCCGGATGAGCGTACTTCGCCCCCGTATCGATGACCGCGATGACCGTATTGGCGTTCCCGGTCGTTATGTCCCAGGCGGCGGGGAGGTTGATATACGGATAGTGCCACTGGTGTTTGTAGAACTGATCGTTCGGCACACCTTCGACTCGGCTAATGTAGTTCGGTTCGGCGTAGACGACATCGGGTTCGAGGTTC
>RPQK01000557.1 GCA_003819755.1 Acidobacteriota bacterium
GAGACTGAGGGATTACGGCAACAGACACGATTCTCTTGCTTTTCCCTTCGCCCCTTCGCCCTTTTCCTTGAGGTCCTTGAGGTCCTTGAGGTCCTTTTAGTTCGGCCGGTTCACGACTTCACCGGCATCTGGCGGTGCTCGGCCAGATCTTCTTTCAGGACAGACACCCGCTCGGTCAGCTCGTCCACCAGGTCAGCGGCCTCCCGGACGGTTCCTTCCCGGGCTCGTTGCTCGATGGCATTCAAAGAATCGAGGACAGGCTGCGCGGCCAGGTAGAACACCGTTCCCTTGAGGCGGTGCGCGGCCCTCGCCATCGCTTCCGCCTGGCCCGGCTCCCGGGCCTGCTGCATCTCGGCAACCAGCCGGTCACATTCCGCGAAGAAGTACCCTGCCATCTGCTGAAACATCGAATACTGACCGAAGCACCGTTTGACCGCCTGATCGAGATCGAACCGCGGCTGGCCGGTAGGCGTCGAATCCGCTGCCACTGCTGCCGCGCCGGCAGAGTCCGCAAAGCTTTCAACCAGGCGAATCAGAATTTCGCGGTTTACCGGTTTCGTCAGGTAGGCGTTCATTCCTGAGGCCAGGCATCGCTCACGGTCTCCCTTCATAGCATGGGCTGTCATCGCGATGATGGGCAGCCGCGCCTTGTGAGGATCGGAGAGCGCCCGAACGGCACGGGTCGCTTGAAACCCGTCTGTCTCGGGCATTTCCACGTCCATCACGATGACGTCGAATTCTGCGCTCTCGACCATCCGCACGGCTTCCGCGCCGTCGGCTGCAATACGAACCTCGTGTCCTCGCATCTGCAAGACGAGCTGGATCAGTTTCTGGTTCGCCGGCGTGTCTTCCGCAACCAGGACCCGGAGGCGAGGGCCCTGGGTTTCGCCCTCAATACTTTGCTCCCCGGATAACTTGTCGCCTTCAGTCGGCCTCGAAACGGTGTAACCCAGCACCTGGGCCAACGCGCGCAGGAGATCCGCCTGGAAAACCGGCTTCTCGAGACAAACCGGCAGGCCGAGCTCCTGGCAGCGGCGGCGAGCCTGGTTTCCGACCGAGGACAAGATGATGATCCTCAGATCCGCAAACTCCTCGCGGCAGCGAATCTCTTCGACCAGGCTCATCCCATCGCGCTCCGGCATGACGTAATCGATGACCGCCACTCGGACCTTTCGCCCGGCCTCGCTGGCCGCGCGCAGCTCCCTGATCGCCGACTGGGCACTCGACGCCAGTATCGGCCGCATCGACCAGGCGGTCAGCATCGACCGGAGAACCTGCCGATTGGTCGCGTTGTCATCGACTACAAGGATATCCAGGCCGTGCAACGGCTCCGAAAGAGCCATCAGTTCGCCGGCCGCAGCCAGATCCAGACTGCTTTCCGGGAGGACAATCGAGAAGTAGAACCTGCTTCCAACCCCCGGCTCGCTGTCAACCTGCAATTTGCCTCCCATCAGCGATACCAGGCTCGTAGCTATGGCCAACCCCAGACCCGTTCCCCCGTAACGTCGGGTCGTCGAGTGATCGGCTTGAGTGAACGGCTCAAAGATGCGCTTCTGCGCCTCGGCGCTGATGCCAGGACCGGTGTCAGTCACCGAAAACTCCAGCTTTATCCGGTTGTCGCCTTCGTTCATTTGCAGAACCCGGACGGTCACTTCTCCCTGCTCCGTGAACTTGATCGCATTGCTGATCAGGTTGGTGAGCACCTGGCGCAGCCGCAGGTCATCACCAATCAGGGTGTCAGGAACGGCATCGGGTACATCACAGATCAGTTCGAGAAACTTTTGCTGCGCCCGGACGGACAAAGGCCGGACAGTTTGGGCGATCATGTCCCGAAGGCTAAACGGAGCAAGTTCCAGCGTGAATTTACTGGATTCTATTCGGGAGAGATCGAGCAGTTCGTTCAGCAGGACCAGCAGAGTATCAGCCGACTCTTTCGCCGTCTGGAGGTACTCGTGCAGGCTATCCGTCAGCGACTCGGCCAGAGCCAGCTCGAGCATGCCCAGAATTCCATTCATGGGCGTGCGCAATTCGTGACTCACGTTGGCCAGGAAATAGCTCTTGGCCTGATTGGCCTCTTCGGCCGCCACTCGTCGTGCCTGTTCCTCGGCCAGGGCTATTCGCTCCGCCGCCTGGCGTTCGACCTGGCGCTGCATCCTGTGCAAGTCGACAAAAACCTTGATTTTCGACCGCAGGATCTCCGGCACGACAGGGGCAAGCAGATAGTCAACCGCACCGTAAGAATACCCCTTGATGGACAGCAACTCATCGGCATAGGCGGTGACAAAGATGATCGGCGTGTGGGCCGACTTCTTCCGCCGGCGAATCAGCTCGGCGGTTTCGAAGCCATCCATCCCCGGCATGTTCACATCAAGGACTATCACCGCGAACTCGGTCTGGAGGATCTGTCTCAAGGCTTCGGGGCCGGAACGCACACAAATGACGTTCTCCCCCAAGTCCGCCAGTATCGCCTCATAAACCAGACATTTCTCCGGTAGATCGTCGACTACCAGGATGTTGGTTTTGTCAGAATCGGTCGTCATTTCTAACTTCCTCATGAGTAGGTGGCCCTATGAAGCGTCGTTTTCTCCATTGCTCTTTGGTAACGGGCGTAAAGCTCAGACCGCACACTGACAAAGAAGCAAATCCACAAAGCCGTCTCACCCAAAGGCTTACAACTGCTTCACCGGTAAAGCCAAGCCCTCAGGACGGCGAGCAGTTCCGCCGTATCCACCGGTTTTGCCAGATAGTCCCAGGCACCCGCCTCAATGCATCTCTCTCGGTCTCCCTTCATGGCTTTGGCCGTGACCGCGATGATCGGGATATTTCGCAGTTCGGGTATCTTCCGTATCCCCTGGATCGTTTCCATACCGTCCATCTCGGGCATCATGATGTCCATAAGGACAATGTTCAGCTCTGGGTTTTGCCGAAGGATCTTGATGGCGTCCGCTCCGTTGTCTGCGGAGAACACTTCCATCTGGTGCTCCTCCAGCACCGCTGAAAGGGCAAAGATGTTGCGCATATCATCGTCGACAATCAGCACCCGCTTGCCGCTGAGCAGGCCATCGGACTGATGAAGCGCCAGGATCATCTCCTGCTTGTCCTTCGGAAGATGCGGGATCGCGGTGTGAAGGAAGAAGGCGATCTGATCCACCAGCCGTTCTGGGGAATGGACGTGCCGGATTGTGAAGTAGTCCGAGAACGGTTTCCAGACGGTGTCCAGTTGACTGTCCGCTTCCCCCTCCGCGTAGAGAAGGACAGGCAGGAACTCAATTCCAGCCGAACCAATTTCTTCGGCCAACTTCGAAGGATTCATCGAGCCGGCCTCTTCGAGCACTATCAGACAATCGAGTGGTCCGGTACCGACGCATCCCAACATCTCCTCGGAATTCTCGGCCACCTGGATCTCGACTTTGTCGGACACGATCAGTTCCGTCACATCTCGCCGGACAGCGGTGTCGGGTCCCACGAGCAATATCTTCTTCTTGTCTTGTACCGTGTGACGAAGGAGGTCTTCGAACAGCTGATCGATTACTTCCTTCTGACGTATCGGCTTGCTCACAAAGCGGAACGCTCCCGACCTCTGCGCCTGATCGCGCACATCTTCGGTCGAGATGATGCAAACCGGGATGTGCCGCGTCTGCAAGTCGTTTTTCAAGCGTTCCAATACCCGCCAACCGTCCACGTCCGGCAATACGATGTCAAGCGTGACAGCCCCCGGTCGGTGCTCACGAACGAGGGCCAGCGCGGCGGCGCCGAGCGAAGTGGCCAGCACCTTGAAGCCGTTTTCTCGTGCTGCCTCCATCAGTAACCGGGCAAAAGTGAGATCGTTTTCGACGATTACGACCACCGAGTCGGTGGGGCCGATCGTGTCCCGGTCATCTCCCACTTCATTCGTCAGAAGCGGCGAAAGATCGGCCAGCTGAATATCGCGAACCGCCGGCGTTTCAGAGCGCTGCTGGGTTGACAGGCCGAAATCGGCCATTCCGGCATCCGCCGCCGCTTCCTCGGCCGATCGACCGGCACTCTGTGCGTCTCCCGTCAGCACACCTTTTCGAGAGGTTCGCGGTGCATAACTCTCCGGCAAGTACAGGGTAAACACGCTTCCTTTCCCGGGTGTGCTCGTCAGCCGGATCTCGCCTCCGAGAAGGTGAGCCAACTCCCGGCTGATCGCCAACCCGAGGCCTGTCCCGCCGTACTTCCTGCTGGTACTGCCGTCAGCCTGTTGAAACGCTTCAAAGATGATTTGCTGCTTGTCTGACGGGATCCCGATTCCGGTGTCATGGACCGAGAAAGCAATAACGCGCGACGCCATCGCCAGCTCGTGATTGTCGCGACTCCACCCATGCGTGGCTGCAGCAACAGTCAGAGTAACGTGCCCGCGTTGCGTGAACTTGAAGGCATTCGAGAGCAGGTTTTTCAGAACCTGCTGAAGGCGTTTCACATCGGTGAAGACGGACACTGGTATCTGCCGATCCAATTGGACCGAGAAGTTGAGGTTTTTCGCCTCGGCAACGTGCCTGAACGTCCTCTCCACATACGTTCGCAGGTCATCCATCCGTACTTCCGCTACCTCGACAAAGACCTTGCCTGACTCGATCTTGGAAAGGTCGAGGATATCGTTGATCAGCATCAGGAGGTCATTACCCGACGAATGGATGGTCTTCGCGAATTCCCGTTGCCTGGGCGTCAGGTTGCCCTCGGGGTTCTTGGAAAGCTGGTCGGAAAGAATTAACAGACTGTTCAGCGGCGTTCGTAGTTCGTGCGACATGTTAGCCAGGAATTCCGATTTGTATTTGGAAGTCAAAGCCAGCTGTTTCGCCTTCTCTTCGAGCGCCTGCCGAGCCTGTTCAACTTCCCGGTTCTTCCTCTCCACCTCCTCGTTCTGGTGGGCCAGCAGCCGGGCCTTCTCCTGGAGCTCTTCATTGGTCTTCTGCAACTCTTCCTGCCGGCTCTGCAGCTCGGTCGCCAGCGTCTGAGACTGCTGGAGCAGATGCTCGGTTCTCATGTTAGCGGCGATAGTGTTGAGAACGATTCCGATGCTCTCCATCAACTGCTCGAGAAAGGTCTCGTGAGCCGCGCTGAAACTTTCAAACGAGGCCAGCTCAATGACACCTTTCACTTCGCCCTCGAAAACGACGGGCAAGACCAGGAGGTTCCTTGGCGCCGATTGTCCAAGTCCCGAACGGATCGAAATGTAATCGGGAGGGACCGTCAACAAGACGCGCCTCTTTTCGAGCGCACACTGGCCGATCAGGCCTTCGCCGAGCTGCACTTCCTGTCTCTGGCCGTTCAGGCCCTCGGCCGCGTAACTGGCCAGGAGGGTCAATTGCCGGGTCTCGTCCGTGCCGCCCATCCCGACCACGTAAAAAACCGCGTGCTGCGCGGAGACGACCGGTGCCAGTTCCGACAGAATCATCCGGCCGACATAGGTCAGATCACGCTGCCCCTGTAACATCCGGCTGAACTTCGCCAGGTTGGTCTTAAGCCA
>RPQK01000558.1 GCA_003819755.1 Acidobacteriota bacterium
AGCCGGTCGGGAAAGCTGACCAGTCAAGGGCAGTGGCGGACAAACCTGCGAGTACGGATTGCATGAACCTACGGCGTTTGATAGCAGTCTCTGGCATAGACGACAGTCTTTCTCAGCGTTCCACCTCACGCTGCGTATCTAAGTGTGTAAGAGAATTCACCAGGTCTACCGGACAGAGGATCCCCCTCCGCGTTATACGGACCGACCCATGCTTTAGGTTCCCAGCCGACCGCAATTTGCAAATCGCGGCCGAGCGCGCGTAGTCTGTAGGGCGGAAAGTCACGTCGTTACAAGGAAGAAAGGCAAGCGATCAGAAGGACCGAGCATGACTCTTGCCGGCGATCACCGAAAAAGCGAACAAGCCCTGAGGGAAAGCGAAGAGCGTTACCGTACCCTCTTCAATTGCATGACCGAGGGGTTTGCTGTCCACGAGTTGATTACCGATGAAGATGGCAATGCTCGTGACTACCGGTTTATCGACCTCAATCCGGCGTTTGAACGGCTGACGGGACTGAAGCGGGCGGACGTGATCGGCCGGCCGGTCAGTGAGGTAATTCCTGATTTGGAGAAGGACTGGATCGAGACGTACGGAAAGGTCGTTCAAACGGGGAAACCGGTTCATTTCGAACAGCGTGCCAAAGCCCTGGGACGATGGTATGAAGTCTTTGCCTATCGTTCCGGCCCGGCCCAGTTTGCCACCATGTTCACGGACATCACCGTTAGGATCCAGGCTGGGAGGGAAGCGGAAGCGGCGCTTGAGGAGGTACGAAGAGACAAGCAGCGCCTTGAAGCGATTATGGATGCCTTACCGGTTGGCTTAGCTCTCGTGGACGAAGAAGGCGGAAACATCCAGTCAAACCGCGCCTTTGAGCAGGTATGGGGAGAAGAACGGCCGCTTCCGAGAGACGTGAGCGACTATCCCCGGTACCGCGCCTGGTGGGTCGATACGGGTCAGCCCGTTCAGCCGGATGAATGGGCCTCGGCACGCGCCGTAAAAAACGGCGAGACGATCGTCGGCCAGTTCATTCAAATCCAACGGTTTGACGGGACGAGAGCCTTTGTCCTCAACAGCGCCACTCCTATTCGTGACGCCGCTGGCCGGGTGACGGGTAGTGCTGTCGTTATCATGGATGTCACCGAGCGGATCAACGCCGAGGAGAAACTCGAGGAGGCCAAACGCCTTCTCGATGCCCTGATGGAATACGTCCCGGAAGGCATCACAATTGCGGACGCCCCCGATGGCCGGATCAGGATGGTCAGCAGGTACGGACAAGAGCTCCTGGGAGGAAGGCACGACCAAATGACCGTCCCCAACGTTGCGGCCCGCTGGAAGGTATACGAGAGCGACGGTATAACCCCAATGCTGCCTGATCAGCTCCCGCTAAGCCGGGCGATCGCCAAAGGAGAGACCGTCAGACAGGAGGTCGTGCAGGTCAACTCGGAAGGAAAGCGCCTGCATCTCGCCTGTAACGCCGCTCCGATTCGGAATAAGAACGGCGAAGTCGTCGGGGCCGTTGTCGCCTGGCGGGACGTCACAGATCGCAAGCGGGCCGAGGAAGCCCTCCGTAACAGCGAGCGGCTGTACAGGGCCATCGGCGAATCCATCGACTACGGTGTCTGGGTCTGTGCGCCTGACGGCCGGAACATTTACGCAAGCAAGTCGTTCCTGGATCTCGTCGGCATGACGCAGAAGCAGTGTTCCGACTTCGGATGGGGCGACGTTCTGCACCCGGGCGACACCGAGCGGACCATCGACGCCTGGAAGCAATGCGTCCGGGTTGGCGGGACGTGGGACATTGAACATCGTTTCCGAGGGGTTGACGGAACCTACCATCCCATCCTCGCGCGCGGAGTTCCGGTTCGCGACGAATCGGGACAGATCATCTGCTGGGCCGGGATAAACCTGGACATAAGCCGGCTGAAGAAGACCGAAGAGGAACTCAAAGAGCTGAACGAGACACTGGAACAACGTGTCACGGAGCGAACGGCCTTAGCGGAAGGGCGGGCCCGGCAACTGCGCATGCTTGGAGCGGAGCTGACGAAGGCTGCACAGCGGGAGCGGCAGCGGCTCGCGCAAGTCCTTCACGATGACTTGCAGCAGACGCTGGTCGGAGCAAAATTCAACCTCGGAGTCATTGAACGCCGTATCAGCGACGATCAGATCCGGTCTGCAATCGGGCGGGTCAATCGCCTGTTGGACCAGGCTCTGTCCACCTCCCGGACACTTACTGCCGAGTTGAATCCCCCGGTACTTCAAGTCGGGAATCTTTCCGAAGTGCTCGAGTGGTTGGCCGGATGGGCGAAGGAAAAATACGGCCTGACGGTGGAACTGCGGCTCAACCAGGGGGTAGATGTCGGTGCCCAGGAAATTCGGGTTTTTATATTCCAAGCCGTCAAGGAGCTGCTGCTGAACGTGGTCAAACATGCCAAAGCGGACAGGGCCACCATAGAGATTCAGCAATCACCGCCTGACCAGATCGCGGTGATCGTCAGCGATCAGGGCGCGGGTTTTGACTCTTCTCTAAGCGGAGCCATCCCTAATGACAGTTCGGTGGGCGCCGGTTTTGGGCTGTTTCGGATTACGGAACGGCTGGAGTACCTGGGGGGACTAATGGAAGTCGCGAGCAGCCCCGGTCAGGGAACACGGGTCACACTCATCGCCCCCTGCCACCTGGCCAACGGTGCGCTGGACTTGGGTGGATCACTCGTCGCGGCGCCTGCCCCCATAGGCGAGCCAGTCCGAGAGGGTCCCCTCACGGGTGCGGAACCGGCCGGGCAGGTCATCCGTGTGCTCCTTGCCGACGACCATCCCTTGCTCCGGGATGGGCTGGATCGGCTGCTCAGGACCCAGGAAGGAATTGAAGTGGTCGGCCAGGCGGCCGACGGGCTGGAGGCAGTCAGGTTGGCTGTGGAGCTCCGCCCGGACGTCGTAGTGATGGACGTTTCAATGCCTTTTTTGGACGGGGTTGAAGCGACTCGCCGGATCGTACAACAAGTGCCGGGCGTCAGGGTCGTCGGGCTCTCGATGCACACCAAGGAAGAAATAGCCGCGAAGATGGAGGCCGCTGGGGCAGTCTGCTACCTGACGAAAACAGTGCCCTACGAGGTCTTGCTCTCTGCCATCCGCGAATCCAAGCCCCCGGCGAGCTGAAACGCCCGGCCCCTTGTCTTAACACAGCCGTGAGCGCAGCGTTTTTTTGCGGAGCGACCCGGCGCGAACTATCGGCAGCCAGCCAACCTGCACGTTGGCTGGTTGCCGATAGTTCGGACCGGGTCGCTCCGCAAAAAAACGCTGCGCTCACGGCTGTGTCGAAGAACGACCCCCGCCCGCGCACAAAGCAGCGAAGCAGCGAAGCTCTTCGTCCTGTTGCACCCTTCGTCCGGCATGCTAAACTGGGGGCCTGCCAGAATCGCCGTGTGGGGGTATAGCTCAGCTGGCAGAGCACCTGCTTTGCAAGCAGGGGGTCAGCGGTTCGAATCCGCTTACCTCCACCAATCTTTTCAATAGCTTACGGTCAATTCTCACCTCGTTCGTTTCGGAACTGTGCCCTTTTTGTGCCACTTTTGCGCCCGCTTCAGGTCTCTTGGCCCGTTAACTTTGGCGTAGATACGGCCTGCGACTCCGATTCGAAACCATCATGAAGGCAGGGTCGGAGTGGAAGTCAGCCAGAACCTTCAGCCGCTGCCACCTCCTGCAAATTTGCCGCTGCCGGGAGGGTGTGAATTTCCGTCTCGTCCAGGGTTTTGGCTGCAAAGGCAAGCGCTGCCCGAATGTCTTCATCAACCAGACCATAGTCCTCACGCAATTCGGCATGAGAGGCGCCGGCGGAAAGGGCACCAACGATTCGAGCCACCGGAACCCGCGTCCCTCTTATCACCGGACGACCGAGTTGGATCGCCGGGTCACGAGTAACACGTTCAAGCAGCTGATCTCTCTCGGTGGTAGGCATGAGGAGTTACTCCAATTGGATGATAGCACAGCGAATCCAATCGCGGTCACTCGTTGCAACCTACTTTTGCTCCTTACGGGACTCGGGTGTTACTCATTTGCATTACTCCCTCATCGCTGGCGCTCTCTCCTCTCGTCTGCTCCGCAGTCATGCGGACTTCCTTGATGCCCAAATCACTCAGATCCAAATAACCGTAACGCTGGTCAAAGTACTTACGACTATCCTTAGCCGAGAATCCTCGCTTCGCTGGCATCTCCTCGGGTTGGGGCATTCGATAGGACAGCGTCAATACGCCGGACGAGTCAAGGTTCACGGCGACTTCTTTACATGCCGGTTTGTAGTCGAGCTCTACCTCCCGTTTGTCCTTGTCCGTTTCCCCGCTTCCAACCTGGTGGAAAGTGACTGTTTGTCTCTCAAAGTCTTCAATAATGTCTGCCAGAGTCACAATGGCGGACAACGGATCCCTGGCGAAGCTAAGTCGAAGGAAAGGATTTTCCGGAATTCCGTCGTCTTGTTTCAGTCCTTCACCCCAGTAGATTTCCCCCATATCGTGCATCATGATCGCGACCGCAACCCACTCAATGAATAGAAGGTGCAAAGGGGACTGCCTTGAACACGGGTATCGGCGCACGGAGTCGTTCAGCTGCAAGAACCCTAATGTGCCACGTTTATGCCTGCTTCGAAGCCCCGTTGGCCGACTTGTTTTTGCCCAGATACGGCCTGCCCTTCGGATTCGGCGCCCGCAAAAAGGCAGGAGGTCAGAGTTGACGCGCAAAGAGCCGTGCTCTCCTCCACGTGCCTGTTCTGATGGGCACAATGCTTGACCGCGCCGCTCCGATCCCCGCGCCGAGGGAGAGGAATGGAACGAGACGCGCGCATGAGCTCTCCTTGACTGTCTAGGAGAAGCGGATTACACTTCTCCTAGAGGTTCTAGGCATGAGCAAACAGGTGGATCTTTTGCAGGGCACACTGGACATGCTGATCCTGAAAGCCGTCTCACTCGGTGGTTTGCACGGTTACGGGATCCTGCTTCGCCTGCAGCAACTCACCGGCGGCCGGCTGCAGATCCAGCAGGGATCGCTGTACCCGGCCCTCTACCGTCTCGAGCGCAAGGGACTGATCACCGCTGAGTGGGGAGAGAGCGACAACAGGCGCAAGGCCAAGTTCTATAAGCTTTCTGCCTCAGGGCGCAGGCAACTCGAGGCGGAGACGGCGCGGTGGAACGACTTCTCGTCGGTTGTTGCCGGGGTTCTCGGCGCGGTTCAGGGTGAATCATGAAGATGAGGCGGCGCAAGCAGTTTGAGGCCGAGATGGACGCCGAGTTGCGCTTCCACATCGAATCATATGTGGCAGACCTGGTTCGCTCCGGTGTCAGTCGCGAGGAGGCGGAGCGCCGCGCGCGTATGGAGGTTGGCTCAGTCGAGGCCAGAAAAGACGAATGCCGGCAGGCTTGGGGCCTCCAACGCCTGGATGAACTTCGGGCCGACCTCCGGCTCGCTTTTCGAACAATCAGGCGGAGTCCCG
>RPQK01000559.1 GCA_003819755.1 Acidobacteriota bacterium
CGTCTCAGGGAATAATCGCCGCTGACGGCATCCGTGAAGCGCGGGTCGGACTGAAGGTTCCCATTGGTTCCTGCGACAGTCCCGTCCCCTATGACGTTGGTGTTTACATTGGCCTGTTGCGCTCCCTCCAAGTCTCCCTGAGCGTTCTGGTTCAGTATGGAATTCGCTATGAGGTGTTCGGTCCCGACCAGTTTCAGGCCTTTCCGGTTTTTGGTGACCGTGCTGCTCAGGAGCGAGAGCTTCCCTTGGTCGGAATAGATCGCTTCGCCGTCGGAGATGCCGCTGGATCCGGCAATGACGCTGTTGGAGATGTCCAACTGCGAAGACTCACCGCGGATTCCCCGTCCATTATCCAAGAACCAACTGGACGTAACCGTGCCTTTCCCGGACACCAGGTACAAGCCCAAGCTCCGGTTGCTCTTTACCTGGTTGCGCAGGAAACCAACCTGCGCGCCATTCGTCCCATGCAGGCCGTGACGGGAGTTGCTAAGGATCTGGTTGTCCTGCACCCACAAGCTGGTCGCCCGGCCCATCGCATAGACGCCGTCGCCGCTTGTCCCCGTTGTCTCCTTGATGACATTCCCTTTTAACAAACCGGGAACGTAAGCCAGAACGGCTCCCGGGTAGCTGCTCGAGCCGGAATTCCCTTCAAAGGTTGAGTCGAACAGACTGAAGGCCGCCTCAGCAGCGGTGGCTGAATACCAGAAAGTCGAAAACAGGCCGTTTCCTTTGGTCTGTATGACCGAAGAGTTCTGAATCAGGGCAGGCGAGTCTTCGAGATAGATGCCGACCGCACCGCTTTCACGGACGGTGGTGTTCGCGATGTTCACCCTGCTGTTCAGGCCGAGCAGGCCAAAATAGGCCTGCCTGATCGTGTTGTTGACCAGGGTGAACTGACTGGAAAGCCCTTCAATGGCGTAGTCGCCTCCTTGGATTGTCAGGCCTTGGATAGTGACACCATTCAGCCCCCGGAGGCTGAGTGCCGCGCCGCTGTCGGGACCTAAGATGAAAGGAGTGTTTCCTTTTCGGGCTCTTAGCATGAGGCCGTTCAGCGGCACGCCGTCGCCGTTAACATTCAGCGCAACCTCGCCCTCGTAGATCCCGTCGTCTGTAATCTCGATGGTGGCACCCGGCCGGGCGGCCATCAAGGCGCTCGACAGTGTCCGGTAAGAAGCGCCAGTCTCGGCGACGTCGAGAAGAATATTGGGGTCGCGTACAGACACACTGCCCCAATACGCGGCCGTCATAACCGGTGAAGGAGTAGGGGGCGTCAGTTTCACGTACCCCTCGAAAGTTCCGTAGCTCAGAGGCGTCAGAATGCGTGCCTTAACAACAACCTTTCCCTTCTCGTTTTTCGCCAGGTTTAGAGCCAGGGGAGTAATGCTCAACTGAACGGACGGGTGCGGAACCGTCTCTACGAACTCGACGCTGACTGTTTGAGCTGCAGAGCCGAGGTTCGTCACTTCTATTGTCCTCTCCAGTTCCTGGGCGGGTGGGTCCTGCACCACGCCGAAGCTGACGCTCACCGGGTCGAGCGTGTGCTGTGCTCCGGCTGCCCGCGAGACGTTCAACCGGCCGTTTCCGCCGTGGATGGCTCCAGCCGGTTGACCATTCCAGGTCGTTACCCGTTCGGCCGTGTTCACGAGACTGGATTTAAGGCCTGCGGGGGACCATTCGCTGCTATGAAGTTGCTGAATCAGGGCCGCGGCTCCGGTGACGATCGGTGCGGAGAAACTCGTCCCGATGTTGGGACCGTATTCGGACGTTCCTGTTGTCCCAGTTTTGGCTGCAAGAACGTTCTGGCCCGGCGCCACCAGGTCGGGCTTCAACTGATAGGTGAAAACTTCCGGACCCCGGGCGGTGAAACTGGTGAGTTGGTCTTGCGCGGAAGGGAACTGGAAGAGTTTGCTCTGAGGATGCAGGGTAACCTCGGCTGAATGCGCTTCCAGGAAACCCTCCAGCAAGTCTCCCGCCTTTTTCTCAATCATCACCGCCTTGTACTTGTCGGGATCAATGCCGCTCATTAAAACCGGCGCGCCATCCTGATTCTGGTACACGATGACGGCTATCGCTCCCGCATCCACAGCATTCTTTGCCTTATCGGAGAAGTTACATATTCCCCTTCGTACCAACGCCACTTTTCCGGTGAGACTTCCGCTGGGTAACGGGGAGCAAGCTTGGGCAGTCGGGTCGTTCTTAATGATCGAAGCCACCGGTGCCGGGCCGATTGCGGTCTTGAGGACGAGATCGACCGCAGGAGTGTAAGGAACCACCGCGAGCTCGGACGGGAGCGAATCTGCGGACTTGAGCTCCATGCCGTAATCGAGCCGGCGTCCGTGAGTAGTGGCGCCGACGGTCATGGCCGAAGGACTGGTGCCAGGAGAATTGACGGTGCCAGGGTTCGGATCCTCGTTGCCGGCTGAGACCACCACCAGAACGCCAGCCTTCGTTGCTTCAGTAATCGCCTGGGCTTGAGCGTCATCCTCGAAGCGCATCGCTGGTCCGCCCAAGCTCATGTTAATGATGTCCATCTGGTCTTCGACCGCGTCGTTGATAGCAAGCACGACAGCCTGATCGGAGCAGAAAGGGTTGAGGACCTGATCCCCGAAGACTTTGTAGTTGCCCACAAAGGCCTTTGGGGCCATGCCCTGAAGTGGAAAGTAGGGTGTGTTGACGAAAGCGCCGGCGGCGATGCTCGCGACCGTCGTTCCGTGACCCATCTCATCCTGGGGAGTCTTGATCGGCTGAACGCTGTAGCCGTACTCGGGCTTTACGTAGCTGCGCGCCACGATGACCTTGCTGTTCGTCTGTGCAGAGAACTCTGCCGGTCGGGGGAAGCCCGAAGGCGGCGTGAGAGTCGCATCGGTCATCATCGCGTGTGTCGTATCAATGCCACTGTCGATGATCCCTATCCTGACGCCCTGCCCGGCCGTTTGGATACCGCCGAGCAAATCCCAAACCGCTGTTGCTCCGACGATCGAAGGAACGGTGTCCATATGAGGCTCTCGCCACCGGTTGGCATAAACGGCCTTCACGTCGGGGCGTTTGCGCAGTTCCCTGGCGGTCTCGGGTGCACACTGCACGATGAGCACGTTCACCAGAAAAGACCGGCGATCCAGGACACTGATGCGGGGAGTCGTGCTGGACAGCCGGTCGGTGGCTCCAGAAGCGGCGTCGCCCTTCGCGGAAACCAGAGCCTCGACGGTGCTTGCCTGGTGCGTTTCCAGGGTCCGCTGGTAGTCAACGGCTGCCGGGCTGAACAGCATTTGCCGCCGAACCAGCCGCGATTCACCCGCTGTCAGCTCGATGACCTTCTCGACAACCGAAGGTTCTTTCAGGAAGACAATATAACTATGGTCGTCGGGATCTGGCGGGATTGCCGAGACGGTCGCGGTGGAGAACACCGACATGACAACAAGAGCAAAGATAATAACGTTCTGTTTCATGGATTTACTGGAAAGAATGCCTCATGGCAGGGAACTTATCGTGTGCGTTCTGTGACATTTTTACTACTACAGCCTCGCGAGTATGCCATAGGTTGGAGGGCCGTCAAGAGAAAATAGTTCGAGATTTGACGGGCCGGATGGTGAGATTTAACGGGGATTTAACAGCAGCGGGTTTCCGCGAGCGTCCTCACGCCTGGGGTGTCGCCTGAAAAACGGCTCCACCCCAGGCTAATTTCCTCTCACGCCTCCGCCGTGAGGGTAGCCGGACCCTCAGCCTCACTTGTTTGTCCAGGCGCGTATTCCAGCGCACTCCGAAGGCTCGCTGCGCTCGCAAAGACGGCTGATTGGGCGAGGCGGTTCTCAACTCTTCTCCGCCACCGGCAGGCGGACGATCGTTTTGAGCCTTTCCGGCGGCACGCGGCCAGGATCGCTGATGTAGATCTCATGGGCGGCTCCAGACGGAGCCAGCGAGCGATCGGCAGCATGTTTGAGCAGGGCTTCGTAAACGACGCCAACCTGGTCGTACGGGCCGACATGAAGAACTTGAAGGCAGCGGCCTTCCTCAAACTCCACTCGCTGAACGGCAGACGTTTCCAATTCCTTTCGCCTGCGTATCTCTTGACGGGCCTGCTCAAGATCGTCTGCGGAAACCTCGTCCGGAATCCGTATCATCAACTGCCACCGCCACTTCTCTTTCGGTGTCTTCTCCGGGTCCTCGATGTGGTATCGGCACTCCAGGCAACAGACCTTAAAGTCGAGCCCCTTGGGTTTCGAAATCCCGAACTTGGTAGTGTAAGCGAGAGCATACAGCTTTCCGATGGCGGCTTGAAACTCGGGGCCTCCCGGTGCCCCGATCGCTTCGATGCTTAGGAAAGTCCCTCGGCCCGCGTTCACTTCTTTGATCTTCACCGTGGCTGAATAGAGATCTTTGTGGATCTTCGTGAAATCAATCTTGTCTTCCGTCCTGGCGTTCATCTTGTCCCCCGTTCTGTGGAGCGATCATGATCTGGATCTCGGTCAGGTAGTTCTTCGGGTTCCCTCGGAATATGATTCCCGGGCCCTTGAGGTAGATTTCCCGGCTTGGTGTTTGGGCCCGATAACCTTTCTTTTGAAGGTACTCGAACAGCCGCTGGTACGAGAGCCCGATCTGTTCGTAAGGGCCCTTGTGGATGAGGCTCAGGCACCGCCCTCCGGGCAGTACGCGCGCCTTCTGATGGTGCTTCTCGGTGAGCCCGCTCACGGGAAAGCAGGATTCGATGTCCGCATCCTCTTCCTTGTATTCGCAATCGTAATACAGGTTGAACGGCGCTCCCCGGATGGACCGGCCTGACTGCCTCGCGGCCTGACCGATCCATTTTCCCGTCTCGGAATACTTCCCTTTCCACCGCACTCCGATGATCGTCTGGTCACCGATTTCCTTCTCGCGAATATCCGATTCAAGCTGTCGCAACATGGTCAGTACCTCCTTCTCGCGCCGAATGACACCGTCCAGCGAGGTGGCGGCCTGATTCAGCTGATTTATCCTCGCCTGGATGAGCTTCTGTTGTTTCTCGAAAAAGGGCAGAACCTCCGTGTCTTCGCGGAACTCGCTCAGAATCTCCTGGACCTCGGCGAGCGGGAACTGTAGCTCGCGAAGATAGGCGATGGCCCGTGCCGTATCCACGTTGTGATCGTTGAAGTAACGATAGTTCGTGAATTCGTCGACCAAAGCCGGCCGCAGCAAACCCTTTTCGTGATACAACCGGATCGTCTTAATCGACAGTCCGGTGATTCTCGAGAACTGGCCGATCGTGTACATAGCCATGTCGCGACATGTGCCTGTTCGGCAATAGGCAATCTATGGTCTCCCCCAAGGGGAGAGTCAAGTGGAAAATTTCAGCTGGAGCTGACGCTGACGGCTGACAAACTGACAAACTGACAAACTGACAAACTGACAAACTGACATACTGACAAACTGACATACTGACAAACTGACAAACTGACAAACTGACAAACTGACAAACTGACAACTGACAACTGACAACTGA
>RPQK01000560.1 GCA_003819755.1 Acidobacteriota bacterium
ATCGTGACGGCTCTTCCGCACATCGGCAAACTGCTTGCGGGTGACTTACAGGAAGTCCTGGACTGGTGCGAGTGTCTGGTGGTGGCGCAGAAACCTACCCAGGAACTGGCCCGCGGTATCGCCCGGAGCGGTAAACCCGTCATCGACCTCGCGGGCGCGCTGCTGGCGCGTGCTGCATCCCGGGGATGAGCGGGCGAGATGCCTTCCACGCCAGTCGCCTTCGCAGGCCTCGAACCGGCGCGATTCTATCGGCAAATTGGCGGCCCCGAAAATGAAAAACGGGCATGTGCCATAAACGATAATCTTGCCGCCTCTAAAGCATAAACTTGCCGGGCTAGGCTGCGGAACTCCTTGTAGACGCCCTCGACCAGCCCCATCGTGGGTCTTGCTGAAAGCATAACCTTGCCAGAAGTGCAATTCTAAACGATAAAGTTGCCACGGGTCCGCGACAGCGGAACTTTAGGACTGGCCGAAAGTTGTGCGGTTCTCCGGCGACCATGCCGCGCGGTACTACGGATGTCCAATGGGAGCTGCGTTTGTTGAGTTAGTGTCAATAAAGTTGTAGTATTGTGTTATGGCCCAATCTCACCGCGAAGCGTCGCGACGGCTTTTTGAGGTTGCCGAGCAGCAGCAGGGCTTCTTCACCACGAAGCAGGCCAAGGCTGCCGGGTTCGCCGAAAACACCCATCCGTATCACGTCCAGGTCGGGAACTGGATTCGCGAGCACCGTGGTATCTACCGGCTCGCTCTGTTTCCGACGACAGATCGGCCCGAACTTGTGCTTTGGGCGCTGTGGTCCCGGAACCGCAATGAGGAAGTCGAGGGTGTGTACAGCCACCATACGGCGCTCAGCCTCTACGACCTGTCGGATCTGAATCCGTCGAAGCTCCACATGACAGTGCCGATGGATTTCCGCCGTAACAGCGAGATACCAGGCATCCTCGTACTGCACTACGCCGATCTACCACTGAGTGACGTACAAACCGCTCAGGGCTTCAAGTTCACTCGCCCTCTGCGGGCGATTCTTGACCTGCTCGATGCCGGCACCGTCGAGCGGAACTTCATCCGCCAGGCGCTCATGCAGGCAGTTGATCGTGGCCTAGTCACCCGCCAACAGGTTCGGAATGCGCGAATGAGCGGACCGGCCCGCAAGTTCGTTGAGCAAGTCCTGCGGCGAGCTTCATAATGCCGTCACCCAACATATGCGACGGCGGGAGCGTTCCGAAGGGCTCTGGAAGAGCGCCTGAAGCGGGCATCTCTGACCGATCAGATCGACCCCAACCGCCTCCGGCGACAGGTATCATTCGACCGCCTGCTGGCAAGGCTGTTCCGGGAAGATCCGGCACCCTGGGTTCTTAAGGGCGGCTATGCGCTCGAGTTACGCTTCAAGGCAGCTCGATCAACAGTGGACATCGACCTCACAGTTCAGCGAGTCGCGGCATCCGCCGGCGGCGACGAGAACCAGGTAGTACGGCAGATGCTGCAGAGCGCGGCCACCGTGGCTCTCGGCGACTGGTTTGAGTTTACGATCGGACCGCCTGTCATGGATTTGACCGCGGCGCCGTACGGCGGCGCCCGCTATCCGGTCGAAGCTCGAATGGACGAACGGATCTTCGCCCGATTCCACGTGGACGCTGGCGTTGGTGACGTGGTCATGCGACCGCTGGAAACAATCGTGTGCCGGGACTGGCTGGGGTTCGCCGGTATCGAATCGTCGCGTGTCCTGATGATCGCTCGCGAACAGCAGTTCGCTGAGAAGATTCATGCCTACACACTCCCGCGGAACGCGGCGAACAGCAGGGTGAAGGACTTGGTGGACCTGGCTCTTCTGATCGGATCAGGCGGGTTGGATAGGCAGCGGATTCTGGACGCTTTGCGTCTGACCTTCGAGAGAAGGGGAACGCACGATTTGGCGAGCTTGCTTCCGCCGCCAGCGGATTGGCAGATCCCGTTTCAGGCCCTGGCGGAGGAGTGTGGGCTCCCCACTGATGTCGCCGCAGTGTTTGCGGGGGTGCAGGAGTTCCTCGAAGAAGTGCTGGCACAACGCACAGAACGGTGAATCGGTATGACCGAGAACGGTTCAGACTCGCTTCCATTCGAACCTCCTGAGCAGGAAAATGTCCGTCTCCGCGAGGAGAATGCTCGCCTGCGGCGGCTTCTGGCGGTTCACAGCATTCCGATTCCGCAATTTCCGACAGAGAATCCACCTCCAACCAAAACCGTCGAGCCGGCACCCCCCGTGGATAGGAGGAGCGGGCCAGACAGAGAATCGCGCTGTTTCGAAGCCTGTTCCGCGGGAGAGAAGATGTCTACGCACGGCGATGGGAGAATGCTGATGGCCGGCACGGATACATGCCGGTGGTCGTAAAGGACTGGAAGGCCATCAACAAAAGCCGGCCGGAGGATCGAAAGAAGGTCGACCAGAAGACCCGGAAGTTCCTTCCGCTGACCGACGCCGTCATCGAGGACCACCTGCTGGGTAAGGAAACCGTTGGCGTGTACCCCCTACTGCCCGACGAAGCGTGCTGGTTTCTCGCGGCAGATTTCGACAAGACGACGTGGGAGTATGACTCCATGGCTTTCCTGGAGACCTGCCAGGAGTTGAACGTGCCCGCCGCCTTGGAGCGTTCTCGTTCCGGGAAAGGTGGCCACATTTGGATCTTCTTTGACCGTGCGATACCGGCGATCACCGCGCGTAAACTGGGGTGCGTGCTACTGACGCGAACCATGGAGCGCAGGCATCAAGTCGGCCTTGACTCCTACGATCGCTTTTTCCCCAACCAGGACACGATGCCCAAAGGAGGGTTGGGAAACCTGATCGCACTTCCCTTACAGTTTGCGCCGCGCAAGGCCGGCAACACCAAGTTCATTAACCCCGACTTCCACCCGTACCCGGACCAGTGGCAGTTCCTTTCGACGATCCGACGAATGCCAGCCGACGCCGTGGAGGAGATCGTCGCGGAAGCTCAACGCAAAGGCGACTTGATCGGAGTCCGGATGAGCATCGCCGATGATGAGGAGGCACAAGACCCGTGGACTTTGCCACCTTCTCGCAAGCGGAAGGAGAGGCCGATCGAAGGGCCGCTGCCAAAGACGGTCCAGATCGTTCGCGCGAATCTTGTTTACGTGGAAAGTAAGGATTTGCCGCCAGCCATGCTCAATCGGCTACTCCGGCTGGCAGCCTTTCAGAACCCGGAGTTCTATAAGGCCCAGGCGATGCGGCTCTCGACGTACGACAAACCGCGTGTAATTGCATGCGGCCAGGAATTTGTTCAGCATATTGCTGTGCCTCGCGGTTGTCTGACGGAGACTTTGGCTCTTCTCGAAGCGCACAAGATCCGGCCCGAAGTTCGGGACGAAAGGTACGCGGGCACGGCGATCGAAACGGAGTTCCAAGGTCAGCTTCGGCCGTTCCAAGAGGAAGCCGTCGCGAAGATCACCGCCCACGACGAAGGCATACTCTGCGCTCCGACGGCGTTCGGGAAAACCGCCGTTGCTGCATGGCTGATCGCCAAACGCAAGGTCAACACCCTGGTCGTGGTTCACCGGCAGCAGCTGCTCGATCAGTGGCAGGAGCGCCTCGGGATGTTTTTGGATCTGCCGGCCAGATCGATCGGGCAGATCGGTGGTGGGAAAACGGATCGGACGGGTTGCGTAGACGTGGCGGTCATCCAAAGCCTGTATCGAAATGATGAAGTGAAGGATTTCGTCGCCGAGTATGGCCAAGTGATCGTCGATGAATGCCACCACATATCCGCGTTCACTTTCGAACAGGTGATGCGGCAGGTGAAGGCCAAGTATGTGGTCGGTTTGACCGCCACGCCGACCCGGAAGGACGGGCATCATCCGATTATCTACATGCAGTGTGGTCCGGTGCGATTCAGCATGAGCGCCCGGACAATGACCGAAACGACGCCCTTCGAGCACAAAGTGACTCCCCGCCACACGGAGTTCCGGATGGCACCCGACCTCTCCGATGTCACGATTCAGGACATCTACGGCGCGCTCGTGAATGACGTTCCGCGTAACGAGATGATCGCCAATGACATCGTGCGCGCCATAAAATCTGGGCGTTGCCCGTTGCTTCTGACAGGCCGGACAGAGCATCTTCAGTATTTCGCGGCCAAGCTCGCAGGCGTCGCCCAGCACGTCTTCGTCTTGAAGGGCGGTATGGGGAAGAAGCAGCGCCTGGAAATAGCGGCAGCCCTAGCGGCGGTGCCGGAGAACGAATCGCGAGTGATTCTGGCGACGGGAAGCTACATCGGAGAGGGGTTTGACGACGCGCGTCTGGACACGCTATTCCTGGCCATGCCGATCTCCTGGAAGGGCACTCTGCAACAGTATGTAGGCCGGTTGCATCGTCTCCACGACAACAAGCGATTTGTGCAGGTCTACGATTACGTGGACAACTACGTTCTGATGCTGGCCAGGATGTATGAGCGCAGGCTGAAGGGCTATGCCGCGATTGGTTATGTGATTGAAGCAGAGACCCTTCCACGCGATTCCGCTGCGCCCTTAAACGGTAGAGTGGGGAGTGCATAGAGAAGCTGCATGGACAATAAGCGAAAAAGGGGTAACGTAGT
Organism: Acidobacteriota bacterium; assembly: GCA_003819755.1. GTDB lineage: Bacteria > Acidobacteriota > UBA6911 > RPQK01 > RPQK01 > RPQK01. Next base: position 4,584 of record RPQK01000560.1, read on the forward strand.
GGGTCAACAGCTTCGCCTGAGCAAGGCACGGCTTGATGACCTTGTCGAGGAAGCGCTGGTGGACGCCTACGGCGAGTCGGAACAGGTGACCGCTTTCTACACCATGATGGAGAACGACCTTCGTCTTCCGTTCGAGACGGAGATACTTGGCATGACCGTGATCGTGGAAGGGATCGATATCACCGACGACGACCAACTCGTTGCGGTGTGCCGGAAGGATAAGACCAAGCAACGGATCTCGCTCTCGGAACTGCCGTTGCCCTCGCCGGTTCCGAAGGGGGCCGAGTGGATCGTTGCGTATCGATACTGGCGAACCGGCAGAATTCGCTGAGCACAAGAGTCCGAAGGCGGGCGCGCGGGCCCGCGCCGGCCACCGGGGTACCGGTCTACGCAGGGATGTGCAGGAGGCGATCGATCGTATCTGGCCGGGTGGCATCGTCGAGACGTCCCTCGGTCCGGATGTCTCATATTTCTCCGTTCAGACGAGAGGAGCCCTTTATCGACTTGGCAGTTGTCACATGCCTGGAAGCCGAAGTGTGGTTTCATCCGGAGTCCACGGCACTCGTGAGGGGTTGCCAGCGTGAATGCGCGCAACACGCTCAACAACGCTTGTGGCATTCAGGGCTTCCGCAGGGATCCGCCATGGGGCAAACTTAACGACCTGAGTGCCCGCAAGGACATTCGTCCGGAGCAGTTCCCGTACGGTTCGCATGCTCACTCCGAGCCGCTCGGCAGCTCGTTCGGCAGTGAGCATGCCCTGCGCGTGCGCGTTGTTCGGGTCGTAGGTCGGCAAGTCGAGCTTGCTGCGCAGGGAGCACACCAGGTGCTTCTTCCAGGTATTGCCATAGCCAGTTGAGAACCCCAGCCGGTTGAGCGTGCTGGCGATGA
>RPQK01000561.1 GCA_003819755.1 Acidobacteriota bacterium
GACCTGGATGCTTCGTTCGCCGCGGCCGTCAGCCGGCTCACCGAAACCCGCTTTCAGGTTGAGGAAATCGCTTATCAACTTCGCGATTACGCCGCGAAGATCGAGTTCAGCCCGGCGCGCCTTGAAGAGATCGGCGAGCGCCTCGCGCAGATTCAGAAAGCTAAACGCAAGTACGGTTCCTCGGTAGACGAGATCCTTCTTCACTATGAGCAGATCCAGAAGGAGATCAACGAACTGCTCGGTACCGAGCACCAGAGCGAGGAGCTCGTCCGACAGGTGAGTGAGCTGGAGCGGGAGTTTTTGGAGGCTGCGCAGCGGCTGTCACAGAAACGCTGTGCCACCAGCAAGTCACTTTCCCGCGCTGTAGAGAAGGAGCTCGCCGGCTTGTCGATGCAAAAGACGGTGTTTGGAGTGGAACTGAACACCGCCGAAAGCCTGGCGTCGGAGAAGGGAATCGACCAGGCGGAGTTTCTCATCAGTGCCAACCCCGGAGAAGCACCGAGACCCCTTACAAAAATCGCCTCCGGCGGTGAGATTTCCCGCGTTATCCTGGCGCTGAGGTCGGTCCTTACTCTCGAGACCTATCCGAAGACGCTGGTTTTCGATGAGATCGATGCCGGGATCGGGGGGCGGGTGGCTTCGAACGTCGGCGAGAAGCTGGCCCGATTGGCGCGCGATCACCAGGTGTTCTGTGTGACTCACCTCCCCCAGATCGCCCTGCAGGCCGATCAGCACTACTACCTGGAAAAGCGGCAGCAGCAAAAGCGCACGGTTATCCACATGAGCCGCCTGCAGGCTGAAGAACGGGTTGAGGAACTGGCCCGGATGCTGGCCGGTGAGACCGTGACCGCCAGCACGCTCCAGCACGCCCGTGAATTGCTGGAGGCAGCGAAGCGGGGTACGGAGCGGTAACCCCTGGAGCGCAGGCGAGACGCTGAATGACGCCTGGCGAGGCGCCTGCGGTCCCAGGCCGCCATGCTACAATGAAACAGCCGTTTCCCATGATACCGAAGCGTTTTTTCATCGAGACTTTTGGCTGCCAGATGAACGAGCATGACTCGGAAAAGATCGCCGGGCTGCTCGTGCATCAAGGGATGCTGCCCGCCCAGTCGGTGGAAGAGGCCGATCTTTTCATCCTCAACACCTGCAGCGTTCGCGAGAAGGCAGCGCAAAAGGTCTACAGCCGCCTTGGCGAGGTCAAGGGTCGTAAGCGGCAGTCCGCCGGTTTCATCATCGGGGTCGTCGGCTGCGTTGCCCAACAGGAGGGGCGCGAGATGGTCCGCAGAGCCCCTTTCGTGGACCTGGTCGTCGGGACTCACATGTACCACGCCATCCCCGACCTTCTGGACCAGATTCAGGGCAGCGGCCCGCATAAGATCGCCACTGATTTCCTGCCGGAACAGGCTCCGGTTGAGATCAGTCCGGTGGTCCGCCAGACGAATTTCCGAGCAGCAATCACTATCATGGAGGGGTGCAACAAACATTGCAGTTTTTGCATCGTACCTTATACCAGAGGCAAAGAACGGAATCGGCCGGCGAGTATTATCCTGGAAGAAGTCACAAGGGCTGGCGACCTGGGCTTCACCGAGCTGCTTTTGCTCGGTCAGACGGTAAACAGCTATCGTGATCCTGAAAACCCCAGAACCAGATTTGCCGATCTGCTCGCGGCGGCTGCCCAGGTTCCAGGCATCAGGCGGGTGCGTTTCACCTCACCCCACCCGAGATCCTTCGACGATCGAACGATTAGGGTCATCGGTGAGATTCCAACCATCTGCGATCAGGTCCATCTGCCGTTGCAGAGCGGTTCGAACCGGGTTCTCAAGAGGATGAGACGGCAGCATACGCGGGAATGGTACCTGCAGCTCACCGAAAAGTTCCAGACGACTGGGAGACCGATTCGCTTCTCAACGGATATGATCGTCGGGTTTCCCGGTGAAACCGAAGAGGACTTCGAGGAGACACTTCAAGTCGTTGAACAGGTTCAATTTGAGTCGATGTTTTCCTTCAAGTACTCGCCCCGGCCGTTCACCGAGGCGGTAGAGTGGGAAGACGATGTCCCGGAAGACGTCAAGGCGAGGCGCCTGATGGCTCTTCAGCAGATGCAACGCCGGATTCAGATGAAACTGCACCGTGAACGCTATCTCGGCCGGGTCTTCACCCTGCTCGTCGAGGGTCCTGCCAGAGACGGCACGAAGCGATGCGGTCGTACGACGACGAACAAGATCGTGAATTATCCTGGCGACGAAGCCGCCGGGACTTTTGTGCAGGTTAGAATCACCGATGTCGGTCCGAATAGTCTGGTAGGCGAGAGAGTCCCAGACACGAAGGGAGAGCAGGAGGATTCATGGAACGCGAATTCAAGATAAAGGGATTGATGATGGACCCGATCACCAATTCGCCTATCGTCATCCTGCAGGATGTGGAGAAGAACACCCTGCTGCCCATCTGGGTCGGCATATTCGAGGCTAACGCGATCGCCCTTCAGATCGAACGAATCGACACACCGAGGCCCATGACCCACGACCTGATCAAGAACATCCTCAATCAGTTCGACGCCCAGGTTGAGAAGATCGTGGTAACCGAGCTCCGGGACAACACCTTTTACGCCCTTATCCATCTACGCTTCAACCAGGAATTGATGATGATCGACAGCCGCCCGAGCGATGCGATCGCCCTGGCCCTGCGGACCGACTCCCCCATTTTCGTCACCGAAGAAGTGATAAATAACAGCCGCAGCATCACCCTCGACAAGGAGAACCTCGACCCCGAGGACGTCAAGAAGTGGCTCGAAAACCTGAACCCCGAGGACCTGGGGAAGTACAAGATGTAATTTGTCAGTAATGGCGGTTAGTTACGCCGGTCATCCTAACCTCCGTTATCAGAATTTGCCTTACCTTCCAGTTATCAACTAAGTTCTGCGCTGCAACATCGCGCTCGATAATCCTTTTTAGCTGTCCGTGGATCCTTATACAGCCCCAACCGCCGGGTTCCTTTGCGAAGCTTATCCGGTGGCATTTTCGAAGTCACTTGCCGCGCTCCTCCTCATCTGGTTTCCAGGGACCTGGCCTGGGGTCGAGGACATTCCCGAGTTTGAATTGCGAGGGGCTTTTATCGTGGCCGGACTCTCCAGAGTCCGGCAGCCGGGCTCCAGCCCGGCGGGGCCAATGGTTGCAGCTCGCGTGTTCGGGCCGGACCCGGGTCCGGCTGCCGGACTCTGGAGAGTCCGGCCACGAAAAAAGCCCCTCGCAACTTTGAGCGAGGTAAACCAAGGCGGAACCACCGCCGAGCCAACCGCAACCCAACCCGGCGCTCGCTTCGTACAGGGCATACTTAACATAATATCCCTTATACGACGTTTCAGTAATGGCGCGAATCTCAGGTCGGATGGCCTCCGGGATCCACTCCCCCGCGTCAGTCCCTCGCTTTTTTACTCGGTTTCTTCAGGAGGCGGTTCGATGTGCTTGTTCTCGAGAAGGTACTCTTCGAGTTTCTGGAGGTTTTCCTTGAATTCCCAAAACCGTTCGAGGGAGACCGTTATCCCCTTCTTGGTCGGCTTCCATTCGCCTTCGTCGTCCTCGAAGTAGATTCGGAGATCGGCGTACTTCTTTCCTTTGAACTCGCTCAATCCAAAAACGATCTTCTCGTTCCAGCCCTTTTCCATTTCGGCGATGAATTCACTCATGTCGTTTGACTCTCCTTTTGTTCGGCAAGTCGCTGAATGGCATAAACAGCAGCGCCCCGGCAAACAACGTTCTCGCCAAGGGCTGAGAGAAAAAAACGCGTACGGTGTCGGAAAAATGGGAAGACATAGGCTTCCGTTCTCGCGGCGATCAATTCGAGAAAAGCCTGGTTGTCGGTCATGACTCCGCCTCCAATGACGATCGTCTGAGGAGCCAGCAGGTTGATAGTCAGGCCGAATACCTTCCCGAGGTATCCCGCCGCCTGGTCCACGACCCGAGAGGCTGCTGGATCCCGTTTGCGGAACCGCTCCATGAGAGTTCGAGTATCGAGAGTCGTCCCGAGCATTCGAGAGGCCAGCCGCGACAAGGCGGGACCGGAGCACAAACTCTCAAGGCAGCCGCGGTTCCCACAGGGGCACTCCGGTCCGGTCTCGTCGACGACAATGTGCCCGATCTCCGCCTCGCCAAGAGCGCCGGACTGCAGGAGCCGCCCCCGGTGAACGATCCCGCCGCCAATGCCCGTCCCGATCGTGGCGTAGAAAAGCGTGCCTCGCGTCTCCCCGGCGCCGAAATGCGCTTCGCCTAGAGCGGCCAGGTTGCAGTCATTCTCGATGAACACGGGGGCTTGAAAGGCTTCCTGGAGGTAGCGCGGAGCGTCGATGTTCTCCCACCCGCTTTCGTGAAAACACGGTCCAGGGTGCTGATCCGCGCGCCTGACGGTCCCTCCGAAGCCATAGCTCACGGCTTCAACTGGTTCCGACCCCACAAGCTCACGGCCCATCTCGACCAGGTCGGTGAGGGTGTTGAGAGCGTCCTGGTCCGGGCGTCGATACCGGCGCGCGACGGTCCTGAGCTCTCCGCCAGACTCCGCAACGGCTGTAACCAGTTTCGTTCCCCCACTTTCCAGGCAGATAATCAAGACCGTGTCCTCGCTTCGTCAATCTGGTATGGTATAAGGAACAGCCCGACGAAAACAACGAGGAGGTCGCGAATGCAGGAAATCTCAGCCGGCAATTCCCTTGCCTACATTAAACAATATAAACGGAAATGCGCTGAAGTGTTGGAGAAGATTCCGGACGAGGTCGTCGCCCGGCTGATCGGCCTCCTCGGGAAGGCGCGCGATGACGGCAAGCAGGTTTTTCTGTGCGGCAACGGCGGAAGCGCCGCCACAGCCTCGCATTTTGCCACCGACCTCGGCAAAGGAGCTTCGCTCGGGCGCGAGAAACGATTCAGAGTGCTTTCCTTGACTGACAACCTCCCCTGGATCACCGCCATGGCGAATGATACCGACTATTCCCGGATCTTCGTGGAGCAGCTTCGTAATTACGCCCAGCCGGGGGACCTCCTCGTCGCCTTCAGCGGAAGCGGGAACTCTCCGAATGTGATTGCGGCCGTCGACTGGGCAAATCAGAACGGGCTCGAGACGGTGGGGATTACCGGCCGGCCCGGCGGGAAGCTGGGACAACTGGCCCGCCTGCCGATCTTCGTCGAGTCGAGCCACATGGGCTTCATCGAGGACGCCCACTTCGTGATCCAGCACATGGCGGGGTATTACTTCATGGAGAATACGGAAAGCTGATCTCCAGGAAGGATCTCGTGACGGAGGCGGCCGAACCCCTGCGGCCGCTGAAGCACCGGCTTCAGGGGTGCAGTGAAGAGCGTGCCATTAGCAACGGGCAGGCTCTTCACTGCCCGCCTGAAGGCGGCACTACAAACAGATCGTGCCCGCTGCTCGATACATCATCGTATTTATGGAAATGACCA
>RPQK01000562.1 GCA_003819755.1 Acidobacteriota bacterium
CGCTCACCAAACACAGAACTGACTCGGACAATAGATCCGAGGCTGCTACCGGTCAACGGAAAAAACTGCGAACCGCCTTGAAACCCCTTCAGTCTAACCCCATACCAGCGAGTTGGCAGGTGCATCGCCTATTTCCGTTTTCATCCTTCCCAACCCCGTAGACCACGCAAACGCACGTCCGCTCACCGGCGTCGTCCGCTGCTCCTCCGGCGCCGGCAAGGTTCTGCGAAACCACGGCAGTGTTGGGATGGATCAATCCGAAGGCATCGCCCCGTTTGAGCTTGGATTGTACGACCAAGCGATGCTCTCGCTCGGACTCTGGTCTTTGGCTGCCTACCGCCTTGCGGGTGTCATGCCGGTAAGCGGAGGCGCCTCATATCCGGGACGGGGATAACTGCCTCTGCAGAAACTGAAGCGCGGTGCGCTCGCAGTCTCAAGCTCCAGGGGTAAAACCGAGGACGATGTCAAAGCGCGCGGACAACTCACCGATCCGCGAATTCTCCATGGGCCTGAAATCCACGATGACTGATTCGCGTGCCTTCGGGTCGCGGATGGCATTGAGGACGAAGTCCCGTTCGTTACCCGGCGCTCCCTTTACGTAGCACTGCGTCGTGAACGGCTCTTGCCCCTTGACTCGGACCTTGAAGTGAACGTGGCCGGCGGTGCGCGGCACGTACGGAATCGGCTTGATCGTCCGGAAGTAGTACTCGCCTTTCGAGCCGGTCTCGAAACGACCGAAACCCTGGAAATTGTTGTCGCGTTTTGGTTCGCGCGGATCTGAGCTATGTAGGTAAATGCCATTCGCGTCGACTTGCCAGATCTCGACAACCGCATTCCGAACGGGCTCTCCCCGCCGGTTGAGGATTCGGCCGTTCAGATGCGTGACCGTCCCCACCGCGGGAGTCGTCGCGTCGTTGACAATCAGGAGGTCGTTGTCGGTGTCGAGGGGCAGCCGATCCGGGTAAAACGGGCCTTCGGTCTGACGGGGCGTCAAGGCAAGCTCCTCGGCGAAAATGCCTGGGGTGAACAAGGCTGCCGTTCCGAGAACGCCTGCGGCGGAGGCTCTCCGAAGGAAGAGACGACGCGTACAAAGAAAACCGTTTCTGTCCATGGCCTGCGTCTCCTTTTTCGAATAGGCGGGGACCGAGATCTGTAAGAGAGACGCCGATACGAGAACCGAGGTTTCCGAGCGCGGCAGTTGCATCGGTTCGGCGTCAGGCGGAAACGGCATGACCACGGCGCCTTCCCAACTGGTGAGCTATTCCTATCAGCTCCGACCCTGAACCGTCACTCTAGCCCCCGTCTGCCTGGCCGGATCTCCGCAGCCGGATATAGGCCGGAAACGAGAATGAGCCGTGTTCACCCGGGATAACAAAGGAAGCATAACCGTGCATCTCCTCCTTCTCGGGAAGTAAACAGAGCTCGACCTTATCGGGTACTCCCTCGCTATAGCCGTCCATGGGGGCCATGGGCTTGAAGCTTCCTGTAAGGAAACCGGCTTCCCAACGCAGCCCCTCCACCGCACTCCCTTTTCCTCCCCGCACGCGAGCAAAGACTTTGTCATCAGCGGAGAAATCGAGAGTGATAGCAACTGAGCCGCCGTTCCCATCAATGTGTCCCGTCCATTGGCCGTTGACCCTTTCATCCCGTTTCCAGCCGCTATGATGTTGGCCTTGGAAGGCCTTGATGCCCTTTTCAAGCTTCGCTTTGAACCCGGGGTACCAGGCATCAAGCGCCTCAGTAGCGAGCTCATCGGCGGCGCCGTTGGAAGTTGTATTGGTCAGGCAAACGACTGCCAGCCTGTGATCGGGGAGCAGGAACAAGGCGGAGGTCCCGCCATGGACAGAGCCGTTCGAAATGAGCCAGCGAAGCCTACCCTCCAACTCGGCGCTCCCCCAGCCGAGGGCCATCACCGCAGCGGGAACGTCACGCGGCCGTTCAAAATGCATTTGGTTGAGGAGGCTTCGGGAAAGAAGGGGATCGCCGCTTTCCGCTTTTTCTCCGCTCGGGACTTGTCCCAGATGGAACATCGCGTAGCGAATCAAATCGTGTCCGCTCGACCACATGCCGGCGGCCGCGGCCGGCGAGAAGTCATACGGTTTGAGTCTCTTCCCGGTCGCGTCGTACATCCCTGCTACTCCCGGCGCTTTTCTCCATCCGACCCATGTGCGCGTCATTCCGAGAGGACGAAAGACCCTCGAATCCATGAACGCGCTGAAGCTACTTCCCGAGCAGGATTCGACTATTTGGCCGGCAATCGCGTAGGAGTTGTTCGAGTAGTGGCTGGTGCCGCCCGGCGGGAATACGACGAGAGCCGTACGGTCGAAGAACGCCGCGGAAGCCGGGATCCTGCCCGGCGGATAACACGCCCAGCCATGTGGTATTCCTCCCGTCATATTGAGGACGCGCCTGACCGTCAGGTCCTCCGGTTTCCCGCGGAAGAATCTGACCCTGAGAGGGGCAATCAGCGGTATGACGGGTTGGTCGAGTTTGAGGCGACCCTCCTGCACGAGCCGCAACACCCCAGTTGCGGTTATCGATTTTGAGAGCGAACCGAGGGCGTAGACAGTCTGAGGCCTCGCCTTGATCTTCGCCTCCTTGTCTTCCCAGCCGAAGGTTTCCTGCCAGGCGGCTTTTCCGTCTTTCACAACCGCGATGAACACCGAGGCGAGCTTGCCCTTGTCTACGCGGTCCTGGATCGCCGTTCGAAGGCTTTTAACTTGAAGGGGTAGTCGAGCGGGTGAGCGTTCCCCGGAAGCCTGTTCTGGTGGATGGGGCGAGGCTAGCCCGAGCAGCAAGCCAACACATACCGTGAAGGCGAAGAAAATACGTACCGCCATTGTCTGATCCTTTCAGCGTTGTCTGATCCTTTCAGAATGAGACCTGATAGAAGGCAGAACGGTTGTGTTGGCCGGGAAGTTTGGGGCGCCACGGGGTGGTCCCCGACCTGAAAAGAAAGGTTTCGTGATCTCGGTTGATTTCAACGCGGGAGAGCGGTATGCTTGCTTCCCATAAATAACTTATGGGAGAACGAGACAAGCCCGGGGACTTGGTTCCGGGCACACTCGACATGCTGGTGTTAAAGGCACTGAGTCGAGGCGCCATGCATGGCTATGCCATCACCGAGTTCATTCAGCAAACGTCACAGAATCTGCTTCGCGTAGAAGAAGGCGCCCTGTATCCGGCGCTGCACCGTCTCGAACTGCGCGGCCTGCTGGCTTCTGAGTGGGGCCTTTCCGAGAACAACCGGCGCGCCAAGTACTATCGGCTCACCGCCGCGGGTCATAAACAGCTGGCCGCCGAGTTCGAGCGCTGGAGCCGGCTGACATCGGCGATTGCGCTCGTCATGGATACCGCTTAGGAGGCTCTATGCTCCGTGAACTGACAAGCAGAGTCTGGTTACGATTCAAGGCGCTCATTCATCGCCGCCGACTGGAGCGTGATCTGGATGATGAGCTCAGTTTTCACCTCGCCATGAGGGCCGAGAAATACGGAAGCGATGACGAGGCCGAGATGGCGGCGAGACGCCTGTTCGGAAACAGTACGCACATTCGCGAAACCTGTCGGGAGTTGTGAACCTTCACCGCCTTTGAGACCCTCTGGCGAGACGTGCGCTATGCCGTCCGCGTGCTTGTCAAGACCCCAGTCTTCAGCGCAGTCGCCATAGTCTCTCTGGCGTTGGCCATTGGCGCGAATACGGCCCTTTTCAGTCTGACGGATGTCATGCTGCTGCGGGCCCTGCCTGTCAGGAATCCCGAGGAGATAGTGGAGTTCGTCAGGCTGAGTCCCGATGGGGCCCAGATGACCAACCTCCCCTTCCCCACCTTGACTATCGCCGCCGCCAGCCTGGCCCTGCTCGTTTCTGGCGCCCTGGCCAGCTTTCTTCCTGCGCACCGCGCGGCGTCGGTTGAACCGACATTGGCGCTAAGGAGCGAATAGAGCGGCCTGACTGAATGGGTCCTTCGCGACTCTCCGCCGTGAGTGACGGGTGCCAAGACTTCAACTCACTGACCCACGCCGAAGTCGAAGATATTGATGCGGTTACCCATTTTGGCGTACGGGTCCGAGTCGGCGACCGATCCCGCCAGGAAACAGTATTCCCCGGGGGGCAAAGGTCGAGCCGGCGTGACCCGATAGACACCGGGGCGAATTCGCTCGGACTTGAAAGGCACTCTGGCATCCCGGTCCGTCCCGTATGATGCCGCGAAAGCACCCGCCCGCATCATGACGGTTTCACGACTGTCCTTCCGGCAATCCAGACGCACTAGCGTGAACTGATTGGGGTTAGAGATATCCGGAACCATGAAAGCGCTCCTCCCCAGGCCCGCCGCGTGGTCTTCGAAATAGAAATAGAAAGTCGGAGATCCTGTATCCAGACGAACCGCCGAGCGCGAACCTTGAATCACCGCCTTCAACTTGGCCTTCGCGATCCCCATGGTGATCATAGCGGCGAACACCCCGGAGGATTCGACTCCCACGTACGCGGCCCTCTCCAGGAACACCATCTGGGCGGATCCATCCGGATTCTCGTCAAACCAATAGACTCCTGAGTCGTGTGGCGCGGTCGGGTCGTTTTCACCGCCAGGGTGAAGTGACGTGCCAAAGGCGTGGGTGCCGCTCGCTGGATAGAGCATAGCCGTCACCAGTTCATCGGATGCACCTGCCTGTTTCAGCGCGACCATTTCGTCGGGCGTCACATCGACTGGCTGGCCGGCTTTGGCCAGCCGGGCCCTGATCAGATTCTCGGAAACCCCGGCCTTAAGAAGACTGATCACTTCGTTCACTGTGATCGCCCGGGAGATAGAGGTGGAATCCGCCTCTTTGCCCGGTCGCTGAGCCGATACAATTTCGGGAGCCGCCCAGGATGCCGAGACGAGAATCGCTACCAGAATCGAAAGATGATGATAGTGATGAGAACCGCCTTTCATTTTCTCCTGCTGGTTTAGCTCCGGTTTCACATTCACATGGTTACCCTGTCCGGTGCGTCGCAGTGCGGTCACCGAACGAAAAACACGACTCTGCCCCTATACCACGTTTGATGTTTGTCCACCCCCGGCAGGTTCAGACTGGTGACCGGTGTTGCTCGGGAGTTTTCCGGGTCGCCCCCCGGACTCGTATCCCGGGCCGTGCCTAAAGGCGTGTTGCCCAAATCGAGCCCGCGGGTACCAGGTCAATGTGGAGTGCGCTGGCAGAGGCGGCACTTTATACACATCTTCAGACCGGGACGGCGATGCGGGCGGAGGTCCGACAGAGCCGCAAGCGCAGCGTTTTTTGCGGACCGTCAGCGGACGGGAAGCGCGTCGGATGCGTGCCTCGAGCACGAATGGGTCTCGCTCCGGCACGCGTCCGACGCGCTCCCCGTCCGCTGACGGTCCGCAAAAAACGCTGCGCTTGCGGCTCTGTTCGATCCTGCTGGTTCCAAGATGTGTATAAAGTCCAGGGCA
>RPQK01000563.1 GCA_003819755.1 Acidobacteriota bacterium
ACACGCTCTCTGACCATTGCTCGATGCGTTCGGTGATGCCCCAGCCGTGCATCGGTTGAAGCTGCAACGCTTTGAGGACCAGCATGTCGAGCGTCCCCTGCAGCACTTCGCCTTTGTCTTTGGTCAACGCGTCCTCCCTTTCGACAGACGAAAGGAATGGTATCAGACCTCCTTTCGACCGTCAAGGGGAGAGTGGACTTTGAACCAGGTGTCGTATGGCGAAAGCCCAGTGCGCGCTTTGTCTTCGCCTTAATATGGCTGCTCTAAGAACTGTAGATAATCTTGTAGTCGGACGACAGGCAGGCGTTGCGCGATGCGCGGGCACGAGGCAGGCGATGATCGCTACGAAGGTGATCACGGCCGTAACGCTGAGCAGCGTGGCCGGTCCGCGGCTCGTAGACCCCGGAGATCGGCATTCGCATGGTCATAAAGGAAGAGGCGAAACCGGGCAGGCCGGCATATGAGTCCACGACTGCGAACTCACTTCATCCGAATATGCAGAGCACAGAAGTCCTCCAGCCTGCTTATCCGCAGTTCGAGCTCTCCATCCTTCTGCTGCAGAACACAACTCCCCTGGGCCCGCAAGACTTGGTAATCCTCGAGCGCTCTTTCTTCGAGTCGAAGCTTGACTTTTATGTCGCTCACGGGCACCAGGCGACGAACCGGACGTCCGGGGCCCGAGGTGGCGTTGACCAGCGAGAGGACATAGTCGCCCCGTCTGCGGGCCGACCGTGTGAGGCCGATGTGAACGCTTTCAGGCGCGGTGCTTTCAACGGGGATCGATGAACCCGCCAGCAGCCTGACGGCCCGCAGCAACAACTGCCGTAGGTCCGGATGGCCGAGCTCATAGGAGATCTGGTCGGGCTGGTTGGCGAAATAGAGCACCGTGCCGTTCCCGTAGCTGTTCTGGATCAAGGTGGGGAATTCCCGTGACCATTCCTGGACCCACGCCTTTTCGGGCGGCTGGTTGTGCACCCGCGGCACGTAGGTGCAGATGACTTCGGCCCCCTCTCGGGGCTTGCAGAGCAACGTATAGGCAGCGTTGATAAGCAGTTCGGTATCGGTGCTGTCCGCCTGAACGAGAGGGTGCCCGGGCTGGAGGATATACTGATAGCTGTCTTGGCGCGTGTTGACTTTCTTCCCCGAGTAGTTGCAGCCAAAGACTTCCGCCAGGCTGAAATCCGTCAGTTCTTTCCCATTCGCGTCATGCAGGCTGGTTGCATAAGTAGCCAACAAATTTCCGCCCGCGCGGACGTAGTCCTTGATCAACGCCACTTCCCGGCTGGACAGACATCGGACATTCGGCAATATCAGCAGCCGGTATTTCTGCAGTCGTTTGGCGTCGACCTGATCGTCCGCCACAAAGCCGAATGGTATGTGGTTTTCCGTCAGAACGTTTTCGACACCTTTGATGGAGGCGTCGAAACGGTCGCCCTCCTCGGGCTTTTGACGGTAGAACAGCCGGGTGGGTCGGGAATAGTAAACGCCGACCGTGGCTACGGGCGCCTGTTGGGACAGGACTTTTTCATGTTCTTTCACAAACCGGTAAGCGTCGACATTGTTGAAGGCGTTGCGGCGGTCGTGGGTCGCATTGGGATGCATGCCGGTGAAACTGCAGTTCCAGAACCGCCCGCCGGCCGACAGGGCTTCCCAAAGCCAGATCTTCAGATCCTGAGGAGGGTCCATGACGTAGCGGTGCGACGTTCCGTTGCCGCCGTAGAGGATGATCGCCTCCTTCTCCGGGGCCATGGACTTCAGGAACCGGACAACCGTGTTCGCGTAGGTGAGGTCTTCATAGTGAATAAGCTCCCGGTTTTCGGTCAGGAAGGCGACGGCGACCAGGAAGTCAAAATGGTCGCGGGCGTTGTAGAGGTCGATGCCTGAATGCATCCCGGCTGGGGCCTCGAACATGCTGAACACCTCGGCGGTGTAGACCTTGTCAGCCCCGAAGGATTTGACCGTCTTCTTCATCCGCTCCATATGCCGGTCAGCCGCCTGCGATTTCCACTCCATGTAACGGTCCAACTCCGCTTGGGTCGCCTTTTCCGGCTGAGGCAGGTCTTTGGCGGCGGCTTGGCGGTAGGCGGCCTGACAGCGCGGACAGTAGCAGATGCCGGACACAGCGATGGCGTTGTGCCAGATCCCGTCCAGCTGATAGTTGGAAAGCAGGTATCGAACAAAGGCCTCGGCGTGCTCGTTACGGTGGTAGCCGGTATAACAGGACGCGTAGAGGCGGGGTCGGGTATAGTCCAGCTGTACGGGACTTCCGGCCGCATCCACGCTGAACCAGTCCCGATGCTCCCGGTATACACGCTCTTCGACTCCACGGAAATCGACGCGTCCGATCACCCGGATCCCGGCCGCCTTACAGGCGGTCGTGATTTCCTTCAGGATATCCCGTTCCCCCATGAAAGGATTGATATTGGCGGCGGGCAGCGGGTTCTGGAAGAAATCGACAATACCGCCGGCATTGACAACAAGCAGATTGCATTCCGCTTCCCGCATATAGCGGACGACCGATGCGGCGTCATAGTTCCTGGCATCGCTCTCCCTCAGTACCGTCTGCAGGATCCGGAGAGGCCGTTGATACCACGGAGTCGGGTCATCGCCGGTCTGGCTGCGGGCGGTATCGTCGAGTACGGTCAATGACGGGAGGTTGGAAGCTCCCGCGAGCGCCGCACTGTGCTGAATGAAGCGGCGCCGGTTCAGTGTGCGTGAAATGGAGTTGTTTCCCATATTCTTGAGGGCGGCGCGGGCCGCAGCCCAAGCTTATTCTCTTGAAGAGCGTGAAAGCAACGCGTAACCGAGCCGACACGTTGCCGAGTGGATCCGTCTGTAGCCCGAGGAGCCGGCAGTCGCCTGCTGCCATGTCCGGGGCAGTGTCTAACCGGCGTGTCGCCGTCGCGTCTCGTTTTCCTTTTGACTCTATTTGCAGGGAAGAGCATTAACACTTGAGTATACTTGTCTTTATCGGTTATCCTAACAATCAATCACCTTTCCATGATTGGAAAATCGATCAGTCACTACTCGATTACCGCAAAACTCGGCCAAGGCGGGATGGGCGAAGTGTATCGGGCTGCCGACACCCGTCTGAACCGCCAGGTGGCGCTGAAGGTCTTGCCCCAGGTCTTTGCCAAAGATGAGCAACGCATGGCGCGTTTCGAGCGTGAAGCCCGGGTGCTGGCTTCGTTGAATCATCCGAATATCGCCTCTATCTACGGTTTGGAAGAGTCCAACGGAACCCGGGTTCTGGTCATGGAACTGGTCGAAGGAGAGGACCTGTCGCGACGAATCGCGCGAGGACCGATTCCCCAGGAAGAAGCGCTTGAGATTGCCCTGCAGGTCGCCGAAGCTCTAGAGAATGCCCACGAGAAGGGAATTGTTCACCGGGACCTGAAACCGGCCAATGTGAAGGTCACCGCGGAAGGTGTGGTGAAGGTGCTGGACTTCGGCCTGGCCAAGGCGATGGCACCCGCCGAAATGTCCTCCGTAAACCCGAGTGCCTCCGATCTGGCCGACTCTCCGACGATGGCCCCCGAGGGGACGGTCCCCGGGTTGATTCTGGGAACGGCGGCTTACATGTCGCCGGAACAGGCCCGGGGAAAACCGGCGGACAAGCGCGCGGATATCTGGTCTTTCGGAGTCCTGCTGTGGGAAATGTTAACCGGGCAATCGCTCTTCAGTGGCGAGACGATCACCGATGTGTTGGCGGCAATCATGACGAAGGAGGTCAGCCTCGAAGCGCTTCCACCGTCCACATCGCCATCCGTCCGGGGTCTGCTGATGCGGTGCCTCCGAAAGGATCGCCGCAGGCGTTTGCCCGACATCGGATCCGCTCGGCTCGAGTTGCAGGAGGTGCTCGCCGGCGCGTCGCCGGGGGGCGAGGCGCCCTCGATGAAAGTCGAGGAGGCCGTCCAGGCCGGGGGCCGACGTCACCGGCGCGAACGCCGGGCCTGGGTCTCTGCCGTCCTGGTGCTGACCGGGCTTTGCGCGTTCCTGGTCGTCCGACGTCTGACCGAAGCCCCCGAGCTACGCCCCGCCGTGCACTTTGTCCTCGACACGCCTGCGGATCTTGCCTTCGACGATTTCAGTCCCTCGGCGGTGTCACCCGACGGCCGCTCGATCGCATTCGTCGGCGCCCCTCCCGGCGGCACGGCGCAGCTTTGGATCCGCCGCCTGGAAGCGCCCGAGATCCGAGCGCTCCCCGGAACGGAAGGAGCCGAGGCGCCGTTCTGGTCTCCCGACAGCGAATCGATCGCGTTCATCGCGGAGCGGGAGCTCAGGAAGCTAGTCCTCGCGAGTGGAACGATCCAGAGAATCTGCTCCCTCCCCCAAGCCGACTTCAACGGCGGGACATGGAATGGGGAGGGCACGATCGTCTTCTCGGCTGGTGGCGAGACCTCAAGTTTGTACTCTGTCTCTGCCGGGGGTGGGGAGGCCAAGCCCCTCATGTCCCACGACAAGTCACGGGGTGAAACGGCTCACTTTGACCCCGAGTTCCTGCCCGACGGACAACATATCATGTTCGTGGTCTGGAGCCCGAAGGCAGAAAACGCAGGCCTCCACGTAGCCTCCCTTCAGGCACCGGGCGAGAGACGACGCATCCTGCCGGGTCGGGCCCGCTCTCTGTATGCCACGTCTGGTCATCTGCTCTTCGTCCGGGAGGGCATCTTGCTGGCCCAACCCTTTGACCCGAACCGCCTGATGACGACGGGCGAGGCAGTTCCGATCGCCTCCGCAGTCGGAGCGTGGATCAACGACCCCAACGAGGGCTCATTCTCGGTCTCGAAGACCGGCCTCGTGAGCTGGATGTCGCATGTGGCCGCCAACGTCCGACTGGATTGGGTCAACCGGGAAGGAAAGCGGATCGGGACGCTCGGGGAGCCGGGGAGATACGGCCAGATCGCTCTCTCTCCGGACAACAGACGAGTCGCGGCCGAGGTCGCGGACGCCGACGGTCGGTACGACCTCTGGGTGATCGACGCAGCCCGCGGCGTGGCGAGCCGCCTCACGACCGACCCCGCGAACGAGCGGGACCGCGTCTGGTCCCCGGACAGCCGGGAAATCCTGTTCTCGTCGGACGCGAGCGGCGACCAGAATCTCCTCCTCAAGGGACTTCAGGCATCCGAGCCTGCGGCACCCCGGCCGGACGGAATCGGGCAGACGCCCGGCCAGCGGGATATCGCAGAGGGCTGGGCCCACGAGGGAAACACGTTGCTCTACATGACTTTCGGACCACAAGAGCGGGGCCTCTGGGCGCTTTCCCTCGACGGCGGCGGACCGCCCCAGGCGCTGATGAAGAACCGCTTCGGGCTGGATGAGCCGCAGGTCTCTCCCGACGGCCGCTGGCTGGCTTACATGTCCACGGAATCCGGCCGCTACGAGGTCTACGTCGGGCCGTTTCGGCGACGTGGGGAGAGTGTGCGGGTCTCCACT
>RPQK01000564.1 GCA_003819755.1 Acidobacteriota bacterium
AGGGTAAGTGGCGCCGACCACCAGCTGGGCCAAAGGACTCAAAAAATTCAAGCTCTCACGGTTCGCGAGAACTTCCTCATGTCCCTCCGGGAGATAGAACCGTCGGTTTGCCTCCTGGGCCAGCGGATTCTCAACAGCCAGAAGCCCACTGACGGCCTGTTGCTCCAGCCACTCCCTGACATATCTTTCGTCTGCCCCGGCCCGGCCGGCTAACTGGCGGCTGGTGGCCGGACCGTGTTGAGCCAGGGCCTGATAAAAGCCAAGCTTGTCGCCCAGATAAATCGAAAACAGTTCAAGTGCGCCGACTGCGGAGCCGAGGACCCGTTCCGCCAGTTCGTCCGATTTCCGGGTTGTTTCAAGAGTCGTGATAGTTGACATAGCTAGCCCTCCTTGGTTATTTCGAAAAGGGGTGTCAATAAGCGACCTCTTATTAACATACGTAAAAACACCGCGAAGTTGGAATTTCGTCTTGAACGGAGGGTTTGCTCCGCCCGCTTCACTCTCGGCCCGGCTCTATTCTGGCTGGCTGACAGGCCGCTGTGGAAAATTGCTTTGCGCTTCTTCAGAAGTCGTTTAACATCCGCTGGATATGCTGAGAGACCTGAAGCTCCGAACCAAAATGCTCATCGTTTTCCTCGGGTTCAACTTTCTGGTGGCTCTGGTCGGTCTTCTCGTTACGCAAAGTTTCGCCAGGAAAGTGCTCGTGAAACAGGTGCAGGACGGCGCGCTGGAAAGGGTTCGATCAACCGCTCACGCCATCGACGGTTTTCTCGGCAGCAAGGCCAAGGCGGCCCAGACGGTCAGTCAGGATCCGCGCCTGGCGCGCTGGTTGGAAGAGAACCGGCAGCGCGGCGCCGATCATCGCAACGATGCTTCATACCGGGACATCATCGCGCATTTCAAAGCTATGGTGGCGAACGACCCGGCCCTCAAGTCGGTCTTCATGGCGTCGGAAGCCACCCAGGAATACTTCGACCACGAGGAGCGCCCGACCGAACCTGACTACTATGTGGGCACACGCCCCTGGTACCTGACGACCCGCGCCCGCGGATCTGCCTGCTACACGGTCAATTACGACCTGATTGACAAAAGACTCTACGCTTCTCATAACGTCCCGGTTTACCGGGGCGAGCAGTTACTTGGCATGACGGGGGTCGACATCGCGGTCGAGACCCTGGAGAAATACATTAAGAGTCTCGGGGCCTACGCCCAAGGCGGAATACCGTTTGTCGTGGGTGCGGACGGACAGATCGTGTTCCATTCCGATACCCGGCTCATGTTGCAGAAATTGGCGGAGCTGAAGGAGGACGGGAAGAAGTATGCCAACATCGCGGCGACGGCCCGACAAATGAAGGTTGGGGCCGAAGGAATTGCCCGGGTCATCTATGGCGGTGTCGATTCGTACTGGATCTTCACCCCGGTTCGCGAACTGGACGCGACCTTGGTTTTGGGTGTCCCGGTGGCCCAGGTTGACGCTCCGGTGAGGAGGCTCACCTGGGTGTTCCTCGGCATGAGCGCCGCCTCCCTGCTGGGTCTTTTTATCGTCATTGTGCCGTTCACGCGATCGATCACAAAGCCTATCGAGCGTCTCGCCACGATCAGTCGCGAAATTGCCAAAGGAGACATTTCTCACCAGCTCGATGTCAGCCGCAAAGACGAGATCGGGATTTTGGCCCGTTCCTTCCAGGACTTGATCGGTTATATCAATCGGGTGGCAGGGGCTGCCGAAGCGTTGCGGAACAACGACCGCACCTACCAGCTGCTGCCCCAGTCCGAGCAGGATGTTCTGGCCAGGAACATCAAGACCATCACCCAGTCCATTTACGGCATCATCGACGAGCTCCATCGGGTGGTGGCAGCGAACAAGCAAGGACAGCTTGACGTGCGCTGCAATGTCGCCCGATTTGAAGGCACGTATCGGGAGTTGACCGTTGAAGTCAACCAGATGCTCGATTCGCTCATTCAACCGATCACCGAGGCAATTAAGGCACTCGACTTCATTGCGGCCAATGACCTGACCGCTCGTCTTCGCGGCCAATATCACGGGGAATTCGCCCGTATGAAGGAGGCCTTCAACAAAGCGGTCGAGAAGATCGACGGGCAACTGTCACGCATTGAATCCATATCTCAGGAGGTCGCCGGCGCATCGTCTCAGATTAACTCGCTCAGCCAGGTCACGGCCGAAAGGGCAGAGCAGCAGGCCTCGTCGGTCGAAGCCGTCTCCGAGCAGCTTCTCAACGTGAGTGCCATGACCTCGCGCAATTCGTCGACTGCCGGAGACGCGCGGGACTTGATGCGACTCGCCCTGGACAGCAGCGCGCTCGGTGTCGCCAGCATGCGCCGACTGGCCGAGGCCATGGAACTGATCAAGGCCTCGTCGCACGAGACGTCGAAGATCGTGAAAACGATCGATGAAATCGCCTTTCAGACTAACCTTCTCGCACTGAACGCGGCGGTAGAAGCAGCTCGGGCCGGTGAGGCGGGCAAGGGTTTCAGCGTGGTGGCGGAAGAGGTCAGACGTTTGGCCATGCGGAGCGCCGAAGCGGCCAAACAGACGGGCCGGATGATCCAGGAGGCGGTGACCAAGGCCGAGGGTGGAGTGCGCGTCAACACCGAGGTCATGAGCAACCTGAGCCAAATCAATGAGCACGTCCAGCGCGTCGGGGAGCTGATGAGCCAGATCGCGACGGGTTCCGGATCCCAGCAGGAAGGCATAGACAATATCAAGAGCGCCCTCGATCAGATCCGGGCTTTGACCCGAGAGAACAGTTCCGCGTCGGCCGATTCACTGCAGTCCGTCGAGATGCTGTTCAACCAGGCCGAGGAAATGCACTCGATGGTCTCATCTTTCCGCTTGAGTCAGCCGCAGCTGGCTGCGGGACCGGCCCCCACCCAACTAGCCAAGCGGTTGAAACAGCCAGTGTTGTAGACAAGCGGCGAAAAGGACCTCAAGGACCTCAAAGACCTCAAAGACCCAAATACTCCAAACACTCGCTTGTCCTTGAGGTCCTTGAGGTCGTTGGGGTCCTTTCCATTTGACAGGCGAATCCTGTCAAAAGAAGGCTTCCCTAGACCACTTGGCCTTCGGTATTGACCCGATCGGCCGCCTGGCGGATCTCGTCCTTGATTCTCTGGATCTCCCGGATCTTGGCTTCGATCTCGGCAAAAAGCGTCTGCCGCGCCTGGATGCCGCTTTTCGTCAGCAGGGCGACGGCTTCGGAACGGCTGCTGCAGATCCCCGCTTCCACCAGCTGATCCACTTTCGACGCCGAGTCATCGTCCAGGCGCACCGACACCACGATCTGGCGTTTGGCGGATTTGGCTTCTTCGTAGATTCGCTCGGCCGTGCGGGCAATTTCCGACGTCAAGTCGTTGGCCATGTGCTTGGCCGAATTGATGAACTCGTTGACGGTTTCCTTAGTCTTCCTGGGCTGTTTTTCTTCTTCTGTCATAAGCGCCTCCTTCGCCGGGCCTCCGCCGGACCGTGCGTAATAGAACCAGTGTATTACACGTAATTTAATTACGCAAGAGATGATTCGTCCCGGCGAAGGAGGGGGACATAGACCGAACTTATTCACTTGGCAGGTTTTTCCGTGGATCATCCTCCGGGTTCACGTACGTCAACCCCCAAGGCCCGATCGCGTACACCTGGATAATCGTCTCTCCGTTCGTCCAGGCGAAATGGCGCTCCCCTTTGGGCATGACCATGAAGCTACCGGCTGACATGGCGTGACCGGCACTTGTGTCGAATTTTTCCCCCATGCCCATGTTTAAGACGCCGGAGAGTACAACCACGTGTTCGTCCCCGGGATGAAAGTGAGGAGCGATCCGGTAGTTGTCGGGCATCTTGATGCGAAAAGCGAAAAGCTGGTTGGCGGTCGTCAGGTCGCCTTCGATTACGGCGCACTGAGCGCCCGGAGGGACGGCGGCCGGACATTTGTCCCATTTAACCGTGTCGGGTGCGAGCATTATCGGCGAGGTTGTTGCGGCCGTTCCTGCCTGGGGCTTGTCGCCCGCCTGGACGTTGCCGGCGGCGACCAACACGATTGCCAGCAGGATGAAGGCTCCTGCCTGCCACTGTTGTTTTCTCATAATCCTCCTGGGAAGAGGTTTAGTCAAAGATCAATAGGCGCGAACTAGTAACCATTCTAGTAAAGAACGCGGGTGCTGGTAAAGGAAGGGGGCCCGGGGAGCTGTCACCGCTCTGACTTTCACCCCGTATTCCGCAGTCCGGCCGCGATGCCGTTAATCGTGGCCCCGATTGCGAAATCCAAGGCTTCGCTTCTCTCCCCCTGTCGTTTGCGTCGCAGCAGATCGACTTGGACCAGGCTCAGCGGATCGACGTAGGGGTTGCGGAGCCGGATGGAACGGGCCAGTACCGGAGTGTTCTGGAGCAGCTCTTTTTGTCCCGTGAGGGACAGGATCATCTGGACGGTGCGCTCGTACTCCTCGGTCACGCAGTCAAACACCCGGTCGCGCAGGCTGCGATCGGTGACCAGTTCCGAGTAAAAACGAGCGATCCCGAGATCCGCCTTGGCCAATGCAATTTCAGCATTACCGATCAAATCCTCGAATAATGGGAACTGGGCAATCATCTGCTTGAGCAGAGAGCGATTGCCGGCCGAGAGGGCGATGAAGCGTTCAAGGGCATGCCCGAGACCAAACCAACCAGGGAGGACGTGCCGACTTTGCATCCAGCCGAATACCCAGGGTATGGCGCGAAGGTCCTCCAGGCCGCGTGCCTCGCTGCGCCGAGCGGGACGCGATCCGATCTTAGCTTGCTCCAACTCCATGACCGGCGTGGCCTGTTCAAAATACGGGAGGATGTCCGGATTGTCGGCGATATGTTGTCGGTAGAACTCAAATGCGGACGCCGACAGGTGGTCCATTGCGTCCTCCCAGGCCGGTTCGGAGCGGACGGTTTTCCAGTTGGGCGCGGAAAAGGCCTCAAGGGCGGCGGCGATCATCAGTTCGAGGTTGCGCTCAGCGAGGACCGGATCCGAGTACTTCCAATTGAGCACTTCCCCCTGCTCGGTGATTTTGATGCTGCCCGTAAAGGCGCCCGGAGGCTGGGCGACAATGCCACGATGGGTGGGCCCGCCACCCCGACCGACCGTGCCGCCGCGCCCGTGGAACAGCCGCAAGACGACCTTCAGATCCCTCGCCACCCGGTGCAGGCTCCGGTGCGCCCTGTAGATTTCCCAGATGCTGGTCACCATTCCCCCGTCTTTGTTCGAATCCGAATAACCGAGCATCACTTCCTGCTTGCGGCCCCAGGAATCGAGCAGCCGAGCATAGTCGGGGTTGGACCACAGCGTACGGCACACGTCAGCGGCATTTTGGAGATCGGTGATCGACTCGAACAACGGGACCGGCATCAGGCCCGGATCCTTGTCGCTGCCTTCGACCTGGATTCCGCAGGCTCGGGCGAG
>RPQK01000565.1 GCA_003819755.1 Acidobacteriota bacterium
CATCGCCACCACCTTGGGCCTGCAGGCAGCAGATCAGGCAAAAAAGAAGCGCGACCTTCAAAACACTCATCGGCGGCCCATTATAATGACTTTTCCCCAAGACTAGACTCGAAAGGACCTCAAGGACCTCAAGGACCCCAAAGACCACAGACCCCACGGACCTGGCATCAGCCTGTCCTTGGGGTCTTTGAGGTCCTTGAGGTCCTTTCGAAGACAGTGACCGCGCCGCATCTAACTCCCTCCGAGTTTCCGCAACTGCTCCAGCGTCTCCCGCGCTTGAGGGGCCAGCGGATCGTCGGGGTGCTGCTCGAGGAACTCCAGAAGATGGATGGACGCCGCCCGAGGATCACGCAGTTTAAGATGGCAATTGGCCAGAACCAAAGACAAATGAGGCACAGCCTCATGCGGAAGACCTCTGGCCCGCATCGCTTCCTGCAAGGCCGGGCCGTAGTCTCCCAGCTCATAAAGGGCGACCGCCAGGTAGTAGTACGGGGTGGCGATGAGCGGCTGCATCTGCTTCCACGTCTCTGCCGACTCCTTGAGCGCCTGGTAATCCGCGCCGGCCCGCTCGATCTCGCACAGTGGAGGATAAGCGCGATACAGGTCCGGGTCTTTCACGAGCGCCTTCGCGTACTCTTCGCGCGCTTGCCGGGATCTTCTGCGTGTCTGGAACAGTCGACCTCTGAGAAACAGGGCAACTCCGTAATCGGGATAAGCCTGAAGAGCTTTCCCAATAGCCTCCTCAGCTTCCGCGGTTCGTCCCGTTTCCAAGGCCTTCTCGGCTCGCTCCACTTGCCGGCGGGCCTCCCTTGGCGCTTTGAGGGCATTCTGGCTGATCACTTCCCCGTCGTGGCTCACGGTCGGGAGCGGAGTCTCGGACACCAGGTCAAGCGTCGTTACGCCCCGTACCTGGCCCACGTTGTTGATTTCGATTCGGGTCGTGACCGTGCGATAGCCTGGTGCGCTGGCCGTAATGAGATACGTCCCGCTCTCCAGCCCTCCGAACTTGTAGTCGCCCGATTCCGTCACGACTGAACGGATTCCTTCCCCCCGCCGCTCGGTCGTCAACTGCACCTGAATCTCGGGAGCATGAACGCCGGGGCGCTTCTCGTTAACCAGCACCACGCCTGTAATGTAATAGGAGTGAGTCTGCGCAAAGCAGCAGGCCGTCATCATCAGACAACACAGCGGGAGAATCAGCCGGTTCACTGAAGGCTGAAAGCCGTCTTTGATCTGCATTCCGCGTCACCCTGGCGGATTATCACTTCCGCCTCGTAGTTCCCGGCTGCCAGCGACTCGAGCGGCAGCCCGGCAACATATTTGATTTCACCGCGCTCATCCGGGGCCGGCAGGTTGCGTTCCCCCATCCTGCCAACGGGCTTTCCTTCCTGACTAAGGACGAGGTCGGCCGTCACTTGCTCGCCAAGCCCCGATGACACGCGAAAATAGAAAGCCAACTCACCCCACTGTTCAAGTTTGAATACCGGGTCCAGCGAAGGAACGATCAGCTGTTTACCAAAGTGCAACGGGCTTTCACTCAGCGCGAAGTCCGCCGTGCTGTCATCCATGCGCTTGACGAGCAGCACTGAGCTCAACTGCAGTTGGGCGTTTCCCTTAGCCGGAACTATGAGGACCGCTTTTTTGACCGAGGACTTCTCACCGACGGAATCCAGAACGGCTGACTCCACTGTGTACCTCCCGGGCGGAAGGACCGTGGTCCGGTAAAAGAGGAATGTGCGCGCCTGGGTCTCGGGCGCCTTCTCGCGTGGCCCTTTGAGTGGAAAGTCCTGACTGAATTTCTCCACGGTTTTCCCAGCGCTGTTCTTCACGGCCACCAAAACGGCGACGCCTGCCCGGTACTCCTTCTTTTTCGTGTCGATTGGAAACTGAAAACCGGCCAACGGAACCTCGAGATAGAAAACGACCTCAGGCTCGGGAGTGGGGTTGGGGAAAAGGAACGAACTGCTTCGAAACGGCAGATCCCGAGGCGGATTCTTAGCCGCCAGAGCGTCGATCAGCGGCACCTCAAAAGGGCTGTCGGCGAGGTCGTTGTCCGGCAAGGCATAGTACCCGTCTCGTGCCCGCGCCGTCAGGCCTGACCGCTTGATCCGAACCCCGATCTTCCGGTACGAGCCGTCGTAGGTTTTATTCGTCGGGGTGTAGCTTAATTCATAGTGTGATCTGAAATCGGCCGTAACCGTTTTAATTCCTGGCAAAAGGTCGTTGGTGTTGGCGACCAGCGTGCCACCCGTACTGGCAGCCAGGGAAGCGAGATTCTCCTGAGAAGAGAGGCGTGTCGCTTCATTGGTGTTCTCTGCAAGAAGGACCTCGTCCTGCGTCACACCACCCCGGGTTTTCAACTGCTGCCTTCGCGCAACCCGGGCAAGCCTCCCGAGCTCATCCCGGGTCTTATCCAGTTCTCCGCCGTGCTCCAACCCGCTGGTATCGACCGAATAGAAGCTGACATTGAACCGGTTGGCCGCGCTGACCAAATCTCGGAATCTCTCGATGACTCCCAATGGCAGTTGGAACTCCTCCGCGAAGAAAACCATTGCTTTGCGGCCAGGCAAATCCCGTTGGGATCTGACCAGTTGCTTTAAACCTTCGATAGTCGCGCTCCCCTGGATGTAGTTTTCTGCCCTGGAGGCGCTGCGCAGCAGATTCACGAGGGCCCGGTTCGCCTGTTCTTCCGAGTAAGGGAGATTGGAATTCGGGGAGGTGGCGCCGCCAACAGGACGCGCCGGACCCTGCATCCCGGAATTGATCCGCTCGGTCAGCAATTCCGCGCGGTTAAACGCGTTTTGCACCTCCTGGCTGGCGTCGGCAAACTGCCGGCTGTTTCCGCTGGTGGCAAGAGTGATGGCCTGTCTCAGCCGGTCACGGTTTTGACTGAACTCAGAAAGAACCTGGAGCCGGGTGTCGATCACGACCACGCTCAGAAAATCGTTAGGTCCGAGCTCGTCCAGGTACTTCTCGCTCGCCTGGCGCGCCATTTGCCGGCCGTAAAGTGAAATCCTGTCGAAGATAAAGGTGATGAGATTCAGCTGCTGGGTCTGGGGACGCGCGACCGGTTGAGTGGCAGCGGTCGGCCCGGTCGGAGTCTGAGCAGATGTTGCTTGTGACTGACCGGCTCCAATATAGCGGACCGAGCTCAGCTTCTGCACCACACCGTTTTCCAGCACCTCAAAATCGGCGGGCGAAAGCTCACGCGCCTGCTGCCCTTTTTTGTCGACAACAACCACGTCGAGAACGACTTGGTTGACGGTGACACGCATGGAATCGGGGAGCCGCTCGCCTTGCGGAGTCTGGGCAAGGCTGGTCGACGCAACGAAGCCGGAAACGACTCCGACAATAAACAGAGCCGTGAGCGCAGCGCTTTTTTGCGGAGCGACCAGGCCGTTGCCGGTTCGCAGGAATTTTAAAGTGTCAGTAACCGGCAACGGCCTGGTCGCTCCGCGAAAAAGCGCTGCGCTCACGGCTCTGTTCATGTCACCTCCTACCCAAAAAAAAGGCACCGGAGACTTCCCGGTGCCTTTTGGAAGACCTCTAACTCCAAGAAGTCCTAGAACATGTACTTAATCGCCGCCTGCATGATGCGTCTGCCAAACGCCGCATGAGGCTTGCCGAACTCCTGGTTGATCATCTTCCCGTCCAGGAACTGCAGCTTGAGACCGGGGTCATTCGTATTGCTCTCAAAGCTGCTGAGCGGATGGTTAAAGAAGTTGTTAGCCGAGAACCTCAACTGCAGTTTCCGGTCCTCGTTCTTGCCCAACTGGAAGTTCTTGAAGATAGCGATGTCGTGGTTGGAGTAACCCGGACCACGCAGATACGGGAACTGGTACACGCCGTTCTTCCCCGGCTGAGGCGGTGCAAAACACGCGCCGTTGAGGTAATAGCCGTCCTTCAGCCCCTGGCGAGGATCGCAGGTCAACATCGGCTGGAGACTGACGGAGTTGGTCCCCGTCACATGCTCCTGACCCAGGGTGTACTCAGTCCCATTAAGGGTACCTCTGACTTCCATATTGAAGTTGTTACCCACGTTGCTGGGAAGGTGAATACCGCTTTGGAAGGTCGTGATTCCAGTGAACTGCCACCCATTGATCAAGCCTTTGAAGAAGGCGTTCGAGTGGACTAGTTCCGGAATCTCGTAGCTGTAAGCGATATTGAACACGTGGCTTCGGTCAAACGCGAGGACCCCGTACTGCCGAGCGCGGCGCTGGAACGTATTGCCCAGATTCGTGCCCGTTTCGCCGGCCCCGCTGCGCACACCCAACGCCTTGCTGAAGGTGTAAGTAGCAGAATACGTGAAGCGGCCGGTCTGCCGGGCGAGGAGCATCTGCAACGAGTGGTAATTCGAGAAGTCGTCGTGGATGCTCTCGTTGATTGACCCGTAATTTTGGCGTGGCCGGTAACTGTCCCAGCTACTGACACTCTGGCCAATCGGCAGCATCACCTTCCCTTCCGGCACGGCATTAAGGTCAATACCGCCGGTCAGCTGGTTGCGCGAAGTATTTCCGACGTAGGAAGCTTCGAGCAGCGTCTGTCTCGGCAGTCTCTGGGAAATGGTGAAATTCCAGTTGTAAGTCACAGGCAGCTTGTCGTCTGTCAGCCTCACCACGTTCGCGTTCACCTTGGCAAGCGCCGGCGAAGCTAAGTCGACGTCCTTCAAATTCAAGTTGTAAAGATTTGAAGCCATCGTCTGAGGTGGGTTCTTCAGCGGATCCGCCTGCTGCGGATCATGGTAGTTATAGGTACCGAAACCGCCGCGCAAAACGGTGTTCTTGCGAAGCGAATAGGCAACGCCCAGACGAGGCCCGAAAACGAGGGCTCGCGACTGGTTCCCCGAAGTCGGGATATTGCTGTCGACCAGGTTGGTGATAATCCCGGTGTACTTCGTCAAGTCGTCGGGCTTGTCACTGTACCGGGCGGGATCGAAGACACCCATCGCGACGCCGTTTCGACCGTACCAGGGGCCAAGATGGGACAGGCGCATCCCGAACTCGAGTGTCAGATCCGGACGGGCTTTCCAGCTGTCCTGGACGAACCCTTCGGCGACGTTGTACCCCTCGTCGAGGATGATGCTCTGGTTCACTTCGTAATACTCACTGGTAACGCCCATGATCATGTTCGAGTAGGCATTACCGGTGTCGTTAGCCGCCCAGGTCGCAGGAATGAACCGGCCGTTGTCATGATCATGATTGGGCTGCTTATTGTTGACCCACTCATAGAAGAAGCCGGCCTTCACGGTATGGGTGCTCATGACCTTGGTCACATTGTCGCCAACCGAGAACATGTGCTTGGTCGCGAACAGAACCGGGTTGAAACCGCCGTCGATAACGACCTGCGCGATTCCCCCTCCCCAGTCCGTCCATCCGGGAACGACATCAGAACCGTTCTTCCAAAGGCCCTTGTAGGGATATCC
>RPQK01000566.1 GCA_003819755.1 Acidobacteriota bacterium
ACGTGGTGGCCGCTGCTCTGGCGGGTGTCCTTCTGGGGGTCTCGGCCGTCGGGTTCTGGGTCTGGCTCCAGGAGCGGACTACGGCACCGTCTCCGGTCGTGCGCTTCAGCTTCAACCTCCCGGAGGGCAAGGGTATCCGGACAAACTGGAATCCAACCTTGACGTTTTCTCCCGATGGCGGCACTGTTGCCGCGGCACTGCAGACTCTGCAAGTTGTCTCTGGCAGTGGCGCCGTCGGCGTCTGGAGGACGTTTCTCCGGCGCATGGATGACCTGGAGGGGAAGTTACTTGAAAACGCTCCGGGTATGGGCGTTCCGGTTTTCTCACCCGATGGGCGCTACCTCCTTCTCTGGGACATCCCGCACCAGGTTCTGAAAAAAGTGGCATTGAGCGGCGGCGCGCCTGTGCTATTCGCCACTGCCGATTTCACTATCCGGGGTGATTGGGCCAGCGACAATTACTACTACTGGACCGACGGATACTTCGGTCCGATCGTTCGGACACCGGATTCCGGCGGTAAATCGGAGGCGGTCACCGAAGTCGACCTCGAAAAACAGGAGCGCACCCACCGCCACGCTCAAATGCTGCCCGGCGGCAAGGCCATCATTTTCACAGTCTCCCAAGGCGGTGTGGAGTCGTTCGACGATGCTCGGATCGACGCCTTCACGCTCCAGACTCGAAAACGCAAAACTCTGGTTCAGGGAGGCTTCTGCCCGCGGTATTCGACTTCCGGCCACCTCGTCTACGCCCGTGGAGGCAGCCTGTACGCCGTTCCGTTCGACACTGATAACCTCGCAGTCACTGGCTCGCCGGTCAAGGTCGTCGACGGGGTTTTGATGAGCACTAATTCGGGCGCCGCCTATTTCGACATCTCTCGGACCGGAACGCTCGCCTATGCCGAAGGTCAGGCTGAGGGCGGGGAACGGGCCCTCGTGTGGGTCGATCGCCAGGGCAGGACGACGCCGCTCGGCTTTCCGCCACGCTCGTACGCGTTTCCACGCATCTCGCCCGACGGCAAGCAAATCGTGTATGAAATCGAGGGCGTGAACCATGACCTGTATATCTTCGACCCCGATCGTGACATCACAACGAAAATAACAACGGACGGCGTGAGCCACGCGCCCGTTTGGACACCGGACGGGAAGCGCATTGCTTTCCGCTCCTGGAAGGCCGGAGTCATGAGCATGTGGTGGATGCCCGCCGACCGGAGCGGTCCCGAAGAGCGGCTTACCCCCATCGGGCAGCGGCAGAGCGCGGTCTCCTTCTCCCCGGATATGCGCTATGTCGCGTACAACCAAATGGACGTGGCCGGCGGCGCGGCATCCGACGTCTGGATGCTGCCGCTGCACGGCGAACGCAAGCCGCGCCCTTTCGTGAAGTCCCGGTTCAGTGAGGGCTCGGCCAGATTTTCGCCGGACGGCAAGTGGGTCGCCTATTGCACCAACGAGTCGAGGCAGAACGAGGTCTTCGTGCAGCCGTGGCCGGGTCCCGGCCCCAAGATCAAGGTTTCCTCGGAAGGCGGCACCGACCCCACGTGGCGCCGCGACGGCAAGGAGCTCTTTTACCGCAACGGCGACAAGATGATGGCGGTCGCTGTGAGCACCGCGCCCACTTTCCGGGCGTCCAAGCCTCAGGTACTTTGGGAGGGCCATTACTCCCACGGCATGGGCTCTTCCTGCGGCCCACCGGGCACCACCGAGGCCAGCTACGACGTCGCGGCCGACGGCCAGCGCTTCCTCATGGTCCGCGATCTGGACCAGGACGCCATCTCCACCCAAATCGTCGTGGTCGTGAACTTCGCCGAGGAGCTGAAGAGGCTCGTCCAAGCGCGCAAGTGAATTAGCGACCGGCTTCGTCTCGTGCCGAGGCGTCCTAATATGGATTGTCCGGACGCGATAAGCGTGTTACCCAAATCGATGGCACGGCACTGGGTCATTTTGGCAGAGGACTGCTCCTTACACGGTCAGCAGGTGAGCCGGTTTGCCAGACAGGCGAAAAGGGCTGAGGTGTAAGAAGCGTCTCCGACGCCAGGCATCCGAGATGGCGATGGCGGCCGGGGTATTGCGATCTGCAGCTTCGTGTATTACCATGACGGCATGAGGACGATTACCTGTAAGATACCGGAGCGCCTCGATGCCGAGTTGGAGGCAGCTGCCCGCAGCCGGCGAGTACCCAAGTCCACTATCGTCCGGGAAGCGCTCGAGCAGCGACTGAGGTACCGGCGTAAGCTTCGGGAGTGCACAGCATTCGACTTGGCGAAGTCGGTTTGTGGGACTGTAGAAGGACCTTCGGACTTAGCGACTAACCCGAAATACCTGGAAGAGCTCGGTGGCTGAAAATCGGGTAATCGTCGATGCGGGACCCCTCGTCGCGTTCTTGAACGAGCGCGAGGCGCATCATGCATGGGCAGTCGACCAATTCCGGTTGTTGCCCCCCTCTTTGCTCACATGTGAACCAGTTCTCACGGAGACCTTTCACCTCGTTTCTCGCCTGCCCCATGGGCGCCGCCAATTCTTTGCGCTCCTTGCCACAGGCGTCCTTTGCGTCGACTTCGACCTGATGGCCGAACAAAAGGCCCTTGGCAAACTCGTGGCAAAGTACTCGGATCTGCCTATGTCGCTCGCGGACGCCTGCCTGGTGCGCATGGCTGAAATAAATCCCGGCTCATCGGTGTTTACTCTGGACGGTCACTTCAACTTCTACCGAAAGCACGGACGCCGAGTGATTCCTACGATCATGCCGCCCCGATAGGCGGACTCGGGCACAAGCCGGACCTAAGACAGAGACGAGATGATCTTGACTAATCCTACGGAAACATTTGTATCAGGCAACGAACACCGTTTTGGGAACATTTCTAACACGGCGTGCCAATTCAGACTGTCTCACCAGAGGGGTTCACCCCACGCGATTGTGCCCAAAATTGTGCCCACCACAATCCAAAACAATCAAATCAATCCAACTTAACCCAAGATCGAGGCGGGTGGACAAAGG
Source organism: Acidobacteriota bacterium (assembly GCA_003819755.1). Taxonomy (GTDB): domain Bacteria; phylum Acidobacteriota; class UBA6911; order RPQK01; family RPQK01; genus RPQK01. Next base: position 2,992 of record RPQK01000566.1, read on the forward strand.
TAAGATTCGTTGCAAGTAAAGGGGTTAGAGGTTTTGGAACGATGCACTTCTAATCCGTAGGTCGCCCGTTCGAGTCGGGCCAGGCGCGCCAGAAAATCAACAACTTGCGGGCACGGGTCACTGGCCCGAAGGTGGCTTGCTACCGGTTTGGGCTTAGAACACCAAAACGCGAAAGTAAGTAGGGGAAGCGGGCAATGCGGTAAGCGTCGTCGCCGTATCTTCGGCCGTGGTGTCAAAAAGGACGCTCACGTAATCGCTGTTATCGTTCGCCGGGAGAACGGGCCAGATGTCCCTATTCAAATTCTCCGGGGCGATGCACTGGGCATTCTCGCCTGCGCCATAGTTGATGACAGGATTGGAGCCGAGGGCCCGGGTTTGTGCGACGATAAGAGAAGATGTCAGCGTCGGGACCAAGAACGAAGTCAAACTCATAAGCGTTTGCTCCCCGCGCCATCCGGGACTCTGCTCAGAGCTGCGGCCAGACTTCCAAACGAGATCCGGCGCCGATCATATCACCGTTGACGAGAACTCACTCAATATGAATCAGCCGAGGCCGAGGATGGATACGGCACGGGTCATGTATTAAAGAGGTGTGTAGATCAGCTTCGAGGATCGTCTTCAACTGTCAATCAGGATTTCTGAATAGCACTGAATAGACGCTGCTACGTTAGCAGGTCTTGTAGAGGATGAATAACGAGTAACGGGAGTTTCCGCGCCGCCGGCGTTAGAATCTAAGGATGATCCCGGTCGAGAGTTTCAAATCCCATGGATGCCTCGCGAACTCCCCGAATTCGGTTTCGTCATGATAGACAAAGTCGGCTTGCACGGCTCGCCAACCGAACCGCCCGCCGCCATCAATGTCAAGGCCGCCGCCCGTGAGGACGGAAAGCGCAGTCTCGCTCTCGACGAATTTGTTGGTCCGAACCTGGTATCTGACTGTCAGGTTCCTGGCACCGAGCAGCACGTGGAGGAACGGCTTGATGCGGTTGGTCTGGACCATGAGGACAGGACCGGCGTGAAAGGTGCGAAATGTATCGTCTTCGCCACTGTAAGTGTTGGAGAAATCAGCAGCGACACCGAAATTCGGGTGCAGGTCATAGCGAACACCGAGACCGAATCCGTGGAAATAATTCTGGGTTAGTCTCAAATTACAGAAGGAATACCCACCGAAGACCGTGGCCTTGGAGTCATCGGCCGCCACCATACCCGGAACTGCGAGCACAACGAACGCCAAGCACACCCACCTCTTTGTCGACATCCCGAGTCCTCCAGCGCGCAGTATAGCTCCGGCTGAAGCAGAAGTGTTACGAAATTAACAGGTGTCCTTCTCCGCCTCTCACCTCAGCGCCTCGACCGGGGTCCAGACGGGTAGCCGCCGGGAGGTCGGCGTTACCGGCTTTCTTGGCGACGTAGACCTCCTGCCAGCAATTCCGGCAGTTCTCGATATAGCCGAGGAAGTCGAGCTTGGCCTCCAACGGCCTGGGGGCATATATCGACCCGCTGGGCGTGCGGCCGACATTGAGCCCAGCGGTGAGCGGAGCGTTTGTTTGCGGAGCGATCCGGCCTGAACCGTCTATGCCCTGGTTCGGGTCGCGTACTCAGGTATCCGTTTGGGCCTTCTCGCTCCGCAAATACGCTCCGCTCACTCTGGTCGGATTCTCAAGGTTGCCTGCGCTGCTGCCAACCGATCAGGGCTCCGACCGCCCGGTCGCAGGCGCTACTCGCCCTGCTACCCCCCTGGTTGGTCACTGCCATGATCGCGAGATCCCTTAGCGGGGCGATCCAGACGACGGCGAAGTTCATGGTGTTGCTGCCGCTGTGCGTGTAGACCGGGCCGCCTCCCCAGGGCCGCTCGACGACCAGCCATCCGAGCCCATAGTCACCGCCGAACGGGGGCGTGTGCAGCTTGCGGTAGGTTTCGGCCCGCAAGAGCGCGCCCTGACCCAATTCACCTTTCAGTTGGTCCCCGATGAATTTCGCCCAATCGGCCAGAGAACAATGGACCGTCCCCGCCGGGGCCAGAACCGGAGGGTTGTCGACCGCCGGCCCGTTGGTTTCTGCCGGTCGACCGTCCTGAAAATGCGGCCACGGCTTATCAATCTTCCCCGGAGTCCCCAGGCCCCCAAAACCCGCAGTCGTCATCCCCAAAGGTTCGAATACCAGGGTTGAGATGAGACGTTCCCACTCCCTTCCGGTCGACTTTTCTGCCATGGCTGCCGCCACGACGTAGCCGAGATTGGAATAGAGATACCTGCAACCCGGGTCGCATTCCAAGGGTTCGCGAATCACCTTTTCTACGACCGTCAGCCGCTGTTGAGCTATCGGGACGCCGGCGGAGATCTGGCCCCAACCACCAGTCAGGTTCGCCTGGAAACCCGAGCGGTGGGCGAGCAGTTGCAGAACCGTGATTTTCTTGACGTG
>RPQK01000567.1 GCA_003819755.1 Acidobacteriota bacterium
AGATCCGGGTGACAGCGTCGTCGATCGAGGCCGGGACGAGATCCCCGTTCTGACGGATCTGAGGCGCGGTGAGACGGTCCGGGTGGCGCCAACTTCCAGCGCAGTTCCATCCGCGGATGCACAAGCGACCTTCGGAGACAGGGTGCTGCGAAACAGGATGGGCGGCGATCAGCAGACCGCGCACCTCTTCCAACAGAACTCCGCATCCGCAAGCACAACCAGGGCAGGTAGATACCTGAAAGCCCATCGGCGCCTCCAAGGTGGAGAAAACGCGAATATCAGGAGCCTTCTCAGACGTCTGAATACTATTCCGGGGTAGCGCCAATGTCAAGCAAAGTGCATTACGGGCTATGCAGGCAGTGTCGAGAAATATAACACAGAGGCAAGGACAGCATTTCTTGCGCGGCGGCGCGCCGGCTGAGGGTCTTGCCGGAATTGCGAGCAACCCCACCGCTGTAGTACAGTGCCGCCTGGATGCGATTAGGACTTCTGGCTCCCCAGTTTGTCGGCGCACTGTTGCTGACTTTCGTTGCTTTGGGACAGCAGACGCAGCAACCGCCGACTCCGCCAACCACTCCTCCCCCGACCACGCCGCCCACACAACCTCCGCCGCAGCCAAATATCCAGGGGGGACCCGCGCCGTCAAACCGCCCACCCGGGGAGTTCGCCCGGCCTACCTATCTCACCGGGTGTGTCAGGATGGAAGATGGCTCCGTGCCACCCGAACTAGTCCGGATCTGGATCACCTGTCCTGGTTCTGCAGGCGTTCCCGCGGGCCCAGGACGTGGAATCGAAGTTGACCTAAGAGGCTGCTTCAAGATACTGAAGGGGGTGACCGGACTTGACAGGTCCGACCGTCGACTTGGACCCGCCACTGGTGGCAGGACGAGCGCCGATCTCCAGGGCTGTGAGGTGCGGGCGGAGTTGCCAGGTTATGGCTTTGGCGCCGCCGCCATAGAAAGACTCCCTGACTTTGCAGACATCGACGTCGGCACGATTGTCTTGACACCGTTTCCAAACCACGACCCGAGTACGATCAGCCTGAATTCCCTCAGTGCGCCGCGCGAGGCCCGGGAGGCTTATTTGAAGGCCAGGGAGCAAATGGCGACGAGCAAGCCCAACCTCGGGAAGGCGATGAAAGACCTTCAGAAAGCGGTTCGCACGTATCCCGAATACGCCTCGGCGTGGCAGCTGCTCGGCGAGATTCACGCTGATCAAAAAGACGAACCGCGGGCCCGTGAGTCATTCCAAAAGGCGATTACGGCCGACCCGAAATACGTGACTCCCTACCTTTCGCTGGGGAACATCGAGTTAAGGAATCAGCGATGGGCGGAGCTAGCCGCGCTCGCGGGGAAAATAATCCAACTGAAGCCAGACAGCGTCGAAGGCCAATACTTTAACGCGGTCGCGAACTACCGGCTCGGGAAGTTCGAGCCGGCGGAAAAATCGGCGCGGTATTGCGAGGAGAAAAAGGCTTCAGAGCAGTATCCCTCCCTGCACCTGATCCTCGGAGACATCCTTTCGCAACGCGGCGACATCCCTGCCGCAGCCGGACATTTCCGCAGCTTCCTGGCGCTGAGACCCGACGGCCAGAACTCCCAGATGGTGCGTGCGCGCCTTCAGAGTTGGACCGAACAAGGCCTCACTCGCTGACCACTTGCCTCCGCCCGGGACGCCCCGCACAAAGCCGAAAACCGCCTCCCGCTATCACTGACCAGACAACAACTGCTAGTCTGGAATTAGACGCCTCACATTTCATGGGAGGTGCAGCCGTGAGAGACATCCAAATCGAAGAGGACCTGACCTTCGAAAAGCACACCTGGGTTGTGCAACGAGTCGGGTGGGTGGCGACGCTCCTCGCCGTGGTTGCAGCAGCGCTCGGTTTCCTCGGCAGTAGCGCACTCAGCCGGAGAACGGCCGAAGCGGAGGGCATCAAGGTCGAGTACGAGAGACTCAGCCGAGAAAGAGCCCCGACCCAGTTGATGCTGACCGTCACCCCGCCATTCCCGGGTGACAGCCAACTCGGAGTTTGGGTCGCAGGCGACTTCTTCCAGAACGTCGGAATAGAGAAGATCACACCCGAGCCGGTGCGTACGTCGGCTGCGGGCGACACGCTTCTGTTCGTGTTTGCGTTGGACCGCTCGGAAGCTCCGCTCAAGGTCAAGGTCAACTACAAACCGGAAGGCTACGGGCGCCTTCAGGCCCGCGTCGGTGTTTCAGGCAGCCACCAACGCATACACTTCCGGAGCTTCGTCTACCCCTGATTCCGAGAGGCTGCGATTCTCTCTCACCTTCTGAACGCTGAACGGTGAACGCTGAACCGGGGGCGGCACGACGCGCCTCTTGCAGTTCCCGAGACTCGTCTGATAGCCTTCGCCCGAAGGTTTATGGGACTAGCACAGCCTCCCACTTCCACTTTGGGTCTGCTGGAACGCGTCCGTAAAGGAGATCAGACGGGCTTCCCTCTCCTTTTTCAAAAGTACGCCCCTCGCCTGGCCGTGCTCATCCACTCGAAGCTCGGCCCGGAACTTCGCTCGAGACTCGAGGTTGAAGACGTTCTCCAGGAGGTCTTCCTGGCCGCTTGCGAAGACCTGGGGAGTTTCACCTACCAGAAGCCAGGCAGCCTGATGAGCTGGCTGAGCCGGATCGCCGACCACAAGATCGCGGATCTGGCCCGGCACGACTCGCGGAAGAAGCGGGCCGCCGGGGTGCAATTACCGTTGCGTTCGCCGTCCAATCCGCAGGGCTTCGAACCGGTCGACTCGCATACTCCCTCGCGAATTCTCAGGCAGAAAGAAGAGCTGCAGCTGCTCGTCGAGAAGCTCGAGAGTCTGCCGGAAACCTATCGGCAGGTGATTCTGATGGCGCGAGTGGAAGTCCTGCCGACGGAAGAAATAGCCAGGCGATTGAGCAAATCCAAGGGTGCGGTCGCCGTTTTGCTTCATCGGGCGCTCGAAAGCCTGAAGGGTCGGCCATCAAGCATCAAGGATGAGGAATGACGTCACGGGATCAGGGTGCTGAACCAATCACCACAAGGGACCAGCGATTGGCTGAAGCCATTGCGGAGTATTCCGACCTCGAGGCGGAGGGCCAGGAGGTGCAGCTCAGCGAGTTCTGCCGCAGGCACCCGGACCTGGCGCCCGACCTCCAGGCGTGCCTTGAGTCACTTGCGCCCCTGGACGGTCTCCGGGACGAAAGAGCGACAATCCGAGAGTCGACCTCGCCTTTCGAGATTCAGACGCTCTCAGGCTTGCGAATCCTCCAGCAAATCGGAAGCGGCGGCATGGGTCAAGTCTTCCTCGCTCTGGACGAAAGACTGGATCGAAAAGTTGCCGTGAAGATGCTTGCCAGCCGCTTCTGGGGCAACCAGGGGCTGCGCAGCCGTTTCATGCAGGAAGCGCGGGCGCTCGCCCGGCTCAATCACCCTCGCATAGTCCGTATTTACGACCTTGGGGGAACTGCGGAACCGCCTCACTTCGTCATGGAGTACGTCGAGGGAGTGCCGCTGGTCGCGGCCCTGAAACCCCTGCCACTCGAGGCCCGGACTAAAGTCATGCAGAAAGTGGTGCGAGCCGTCCAGTTCCTTCACGAACACCACATCGTTCATCGGGATCTGAAGCCGGGGAACATTCTGGTCGACTCGGACCTTGAACCGAAACTGCTCGATTTCGGACTGGCACGCCACGTGGAGCACTCTTCCAGCCTGGGCCTCACTCGTCCCGGAGAGGTTGTCGGAACGCCCGAGTATTTCTCGCCGGAGCAGGCCCGTGCCGAAGCTTCCGACGCGCGCAGCGACGTCTTCTCGCTGGGAACGGTGCTTTTCCAGGTTCTTACCGGTCAACTGCCTTTTCCCGCTGAAGACTACGAAGGGCAGATCCGGAGCATCTGCGAGGCCGAACCCGTGTTGCCCAGGCGCCTCGATCCCTCGATACCGGGTGAACTGCAGAATATCTGCATGAAGGCGCTCGAGAAGAATCCGGCTGACCGCTACACCAGCGCGCGTGAGATGGCCGACGATCTGGAGAGATTTCTGGCCGGGGAGCCGGTGCTCGCCACTCCCAGCTCTTATTCCCGGCGAATGGCCGGCAAAGTGGAGCAGCACCTGAGGGAGTTGGCGGGGTGGAGACAGGACCGGATACTGTCAGACACCGAGTTTGATGTGCTCGAAAAGGGGTACGGCCGGCTGATCGAGAAGGAAGATGCCTGGATCATGGAGGTCAGGCGACTCTCACTGCCCCAAGTTACGCTGTACTTGGGGGCTTGGCTGGTCGTCGTGGCGGCGGCACTGGTTTTTCTCTTCCGTTACCCGGCGCTGGCGGGCACGCCCGCGGTTCTCATTGTGGCCGGTGTGGCACTTCCAAGCGGGGCTTATGGCTTGCACTGCTGGCGCGCCGGCCGATTGCGAATCGCGATCGCTTACCTGCTCGCTTTTTGCCTGCTCACACCTGTTGTCCTACTGGTTGCGATGGGGGAGTACGGCCTTTTCTCCGGTTTGACCCAGAACCGCAAAGACCTGGAGTTCTTCTACCAGTTCGACAGCTTCAAGAGGACCACTAATGCCCAGCTTTGGTGGTCTCTGCTGTTTTCGCTCCCCGTTTTTGTCGTGCTGCGGCGTTTTACAGGATCATCGGTGTTCTCTCTGGTCCTCTCCGTCATGACCGGCCTCCTTTGCCTGGTCACCCTGCTCAGACTCGGGATGATCGAGTGGATTCCGGATCACACCGGAAAGATATTCCTTCGTCTGATTCCCGCCGCGCTTCTCTTTTTCTTCGCCGGCGGCGTCCTTGAGCGACTCAAACGCCCGGCCGATTCCCGCTATTTCTACCCGATGGCCGTTTTCTTCACGTTCGCCTCGCTCAGCGGCCTGGCCGCTTTTCACGAACCGTACGCCCACTGGCTCCAATCGGTCCTGCCTTGGACCCGCGGACAGGTCGAGTACCTGTTCATCGTCAATGCCGGGATCTACGCGGTTCTCCAGTGGATTTGCGAGCGCCTTCCTTCCCCGCAGATGAGGACCGTGGCCACGTCTTTTCGCTTCGTGATTCCGACGCATGTCCTGACCTCCCTGCTGCTGCTGGGTCTCCGAGCGACCGAACGGTCGGAAGCGAATTCCGCAAGCCTGTCACTGCTTCGCGAAGCCAGGCTTTTTGAGGTTCTGCTCCCCCTGACCGCCCTGGTTTTCGTCTTCTGGAGCCTCCCTAAGCAAATGAAGAACTACCTGGCGACGGGCCTCATCTTCCTCGCCGTCGGAATCATCCGTCTGCAGCAGAACTGGCTGAGCGACCGGGTAGGATGGCCTCTGATTCTGCTGCTCGCCGGTTCCCTTCTAATGCTCGCAGGCGCCCGATACTCCTCGTGGCGGGCTGCTCTCGCGCGGCTGTTCAGGAGATAAGGGACACAAGGGACA
>RPQK01000568.1 GCA_003819755.1 Acidobacteriota bacterium
CATGAAGACCGTCAGCTATCTCGGACAGATCGACAAGCTGTACGGCGTGCCGGCGACAACCCGGAATTGGAACACCATAACCGGGATAATACGGATCTTGAAGGGCTGAAAGACACTGCCTGAGGATCTCTCCGGGGACCTTGCCAATGCCTGAACGACCTCGCGTGGTCGTGGTTGATACTACTCCCCTCCTCTCACTTGCGATCATCAAGCGTCTGGATTTGTTGCGGCGGCTCTACCGCGAGGTTCTGATTCCGCCAGCGGTGGAAAAGGATGGTAACCGGGGCGGTGTCTGAAGAGCCAATTGCATAAATCGCCGGCGTTACCATGATACAGCGATGCCCAGCCTCGACCTGGATCAGAAAGAGCATTATCAGCCTCCTCTTGATGGCCTTGGTCCTCTTTGTTTCACGCGGTCGGTGGAATTGGGCCGAGGGCTGGATCTTTCTCGGATTGGTCGGGGTCCTTCATACGATCCTGACCCGTCTCCTGGCCCGGCGAAGCCCCGACCTTCTTGCCGAACGCTCGCGCGTTCAGGCCGGGACCAAGCCGTGGGATAAGCCGCTGGTGTCTCTCCAGGTCATCGTATTCCCGTTGATCTGCTGGATTGTTTCGGGCCTCGACTTGCGGTTCGGCGCGGGAATCCTCCAAGCTTGCAGTTTCCCGGTCACCGACTGTATAAGCACACGATGACGGGGAAACAGGCGAAGCTCATTTCGCAGGACGAACAACTCCGAAAACGACTGGCCAAATTTCTGGCCCTCCACTGCTTTCGGAATACCGAGCTGGAGAACCTGCACGCAGGGATCGTCCCAAGCTCGAAGACCGGAGATTACAGTGACGTGAAGGTCGTAACGCCGTACGGAGAAATCCCCTGGGCTGAGCTCTCTCGTTTTGACGACGATGAAATGAAGCGACTGATGATCGACGTCGTTAACCAGACCTACACCTGGCTAACGGTTTTGTTTTGCGAGGACCGGATTGCACAGGGCATAATCGAAGTCCTGCAATCCGTCGACGTACAGCCGAGATGGAACGAGCCGCAGCACATACCATGATGTTCCTTTTCGACCCGAGGAGAACCACATGGCAGGAGACAATTCCGAAGCGCGTTACGAGCGAATGATTGAATCGGCTCTTGCGCCCGACTGCTGGGTGCCGTACAGCGAGGCTACGTCCTTCATTCGGCGCTTGGAGTCGGTGGCTGACGAGATCGACAAGCTCATCCCGACAGAACCCGCCTTGGCATCGTTGCTCTACGAGACCTTCCTGGCCGGCTGTCATTACAAAGTCGAACAGATCGACGACTCGGATGGTGAATTGGGCAACTTCGTGGGCCGTTTGTATGTGCGCTGGACTCAGGCTCGGCAGGCATCAGGCGCCACTTCGGCCCAGACTGCGAAGCGATTGGCCGAGTGGATGGACGATGACCCCCACGGGTTCTGTGACAATCTTGAAGAGCGGGCGGCCGAGGTGCTGGACGAGGCCGGTCTCGCAGCGCTAATCCACGAGATCAGCGCTCGCCTGGAACAGCTGGAAACGAAATCTGCTGACGCCGAAGCTGACGAGACCAACCTGGAATGGCCTCGCCGCCGCTGGACCCGGGCTTTGCGCGCGCTCTTCCGTGCTCAGAGGAACCTGGACGCGTACCTCGCCTTGGCCGAAAAAACGGGCCTGACTGCGGAAGACTGCCTCGTCATCGGGACCGAGTTGACTCCGGAGGCGCAGCCAGAGGTCGCACTATCGTGGGTGGAACGTGGGATCGAGATTGGTAGCCGGAGCTCGAAATACTCTTCGGAGAGATACAGGCTGACCAGGACGAGATGGGATCTGCTCGTCAGGCTGGGGCGAAGAGGCGAAGCCCTCGAGGCGGTCTGGTCCGAGTATCGTCAGTCTCCCGGTTGGCCTGGTTATCAGGAACTGATCAAGTATGTGCCCGAGTCCGAACGTGAAATCTGGCACGAGAGGGCGATCGACGCGGCAAAAGGAACCGAGCTGCGCTCGCTGACCGAATTGCTGGTCCAAACGGATGAAATCGCGCTCCTGGCGGAAGTGATTCGCGGCGCGACGGATGATGTCCTTGCAGATCAAAGTCATTACTATACGGAGCCGGCGGCGCAGAAACTCCAGGGCGACCATCCCGACCTAGCCGCCCGGCTCTGGTGCGCACAGGGGCTGCGTATCGTTAACGCCGGTAAGAGCAGCTACTACAGCGCCGCTCTCGAGAACTTCGAGCGAGCCCGAGACTGCTTCACACGGGCCGGGCTGGCCGAGAGCTGGAGGCGGGTGGTAGAAGATGTCCGGTCCAGGCACAGGCGGAAAAGTGGATTCATGCCGGGATTCGAACAGATTGTCGCCGGCAGCAGCCTCCGAACGCCTTCCTTTCTCGAGCGTGCCAAGGCACAATGGCGGAGCCGCCAACCGGAGGACTGACTCGCTTTCCCATTTCGCGAGTGGTGCACGGAAGTGCGCGATCCGCTCGCTACGCGCTCCGCGCGTTACGTTCCCGGCTGCGAAACTAGGCGGCCAAGGGCTGGATCAGTGTGTGTCGCGGGCGGTCGTGCGGCCAATCAGCTTCTCCTGAACTTCGCTCCGACTCCGCCCCAGGGCCTCGCGCGGCTTGATACCTCTTTCTTTCACTGCCTGATCATAGGTACTGATCCATAAATCCCAACGCTGTTCCTGTTCGATAAGCCTGAGCAACACGTACAACGCGATCTCGGGGTCTTTCTCCTTGTAGTGTATCTGGAAGTAAGCGATTCCTTCCTTCGGCTGGTCCAGAGCCATGTGCCACATCCACCCGGCGATCGCCAGGTTCTTGAGAAAACGTTCGCGATCCTATCCTGACAGCCTCTCTTGGCTCAGGCGGGGATCGTTGGAATGGCCGGTCGTCACTTCTCTTCGGAGATCATCGCAGACGGTCACAGCCCGTTCCTTCATGTCGGCTGTCTGCAGATAGGCCTTCACCTCTTGGAGCAGGTCTCCATGGAGAGTGTAACGGTTCAGGCTATTTGCCAACGCCAGCACGAGAGAGCTCCTCACGAACTCGGGCGGCGGCTCCACCTTGCGCTTCGCTGCAAGGACCGCCCGAAAGAACTCGACCTGAGAGACCCCGACCGATTCAAACGTGTCGTAGGCGCTGAAAAGGATGAACGAACACGAATAGCAGAGCATTTCATAGAGTCGCCGGAGGAGCTCGGCCGCCTCAGCCGTATTCTCCGGATCCGCAGCCGCAAGATTCAGTTGCTTGAACAATCTGCGGGCTATGAACCTCCACTTCGGCCGCTCCTTCTTCGCCACCACCCTATTGGGAGCGAAATAGCACTGATCGTACGCATTCGAGATGAAGTCTTCCGTCTCAAAAAACAGCTCACACATGTCCGGACCAGCAGGCTGTCTCGGCGCCTTACGACCGGGGTTGGGGCAGAGAACCAGGCTGTCGATCGCATGGTCCTCCTTGACCTGCTTCGGCATTGCTTTGTACATCTCAGCCAAGCTGTCCAGACACGGTTACTTTGACAAGGCCATCGCTGCTTGTCCGTCAATCCGCCTGGCTGGCGCCTTCAGACAGATCCCTCAGGCGCTGCGCCTCGGTTTCGGCGAATGGCCGCGAATGCATCAGCATCATGCGAACGTAAGCGGTCCGGTCCCCGGTTCGGTCTTCGTCCCAGCGGCGCACGGTTTCCACTACCTCGTCCAGAAGCTGGCCCACCCGGGAATCGGCCAGCACCGTTCTGAAAAAGGCCTTCGAGCCTCTCGGCTGCTTAGCCAGGTAGGCGTGTAGGTTCCGCCGCAGCGACACTCCTGCGTTGTGGTCGTCTCTTTCATGATAGGAAGCCGGCGCCTTGGGTGGTTGGCGGATCCCGACGAGCATTTTAGCCGCTCGTGGATAATTCAGTGCTCCGTGCAGAAACGCCGGGAGCGCATACTGGCGCTGCCCGAGAGCCTCGAGCGCGAAAGCTTCGATGAAGGCGGCGTCAGGATGAATCTGCGCGATCCTCCTGGCGTTACTCGACGCGCCCGGCCAAGTCCCCAGATTGAGGCTGATTGCGGCCCGATGCCAGGATGCGGTGATGTCGTCGCCACACTCCTCGTCGAGTCGATCGCACAGCGCAAGCGCTTCGTCGAAGCGTCCGACTTGGTTGAGCGTGAGGGTCAGGTTCCGCAGCCCGCGAATATAGGGACGCGTGGAAAGGTCCGACCAGTAGCGCTTCTTGCTGATCCGCTTCGGGAACAACGTCCGGCCAACCTTGACCGTCTGCTCGAACAACTTGACTGCGTCGTCAAGGCGGCGCTCGTCGAGGGCGATAATGCCCAGGTAGTTGTAACCTTCCGCGTAGCGGTCGAAGCATTCGGTGAGCAGGCGAAAGCCGGCCTCGGCATGACGATAGTCGCCTTTCTCCAGGTAGGAGGCAACCAACTCTTCCGTGTCCGGCGGAACTCCCCAGCCCTGTAGCGAGAAGCGCCAGTAATACTCGTTGTCACCGTTCCATTCATCCTCCTTCTGGCCGCAGAGCTCAAGACGCCAATCAATAAGCTCAGAAACCAGCTCGAGTTCGCGGCGCTGCTCTTTGATCAGATTCGCGGCCGAGACAAGATTCTGCGGGTCCGCAAGAAAAAGCTGCCGCGCGAAGGCGGCCAGGTCTGTCCGGAACCTCTTTTCGAGGCGTTCCTGACGATACTCGTAGCGATCCGGAAGGATGTCGAGGTTTTGTTGGATAGCCGCGCGAATCGTCTTCCAGTCAAAGCGAAGCGCGGGGTACTGCCCCATCACGAGGTCTTCGAACAGGCGGGCAGAACGCTCGCCCCCTTTGCCGACGATGGCCAAAGCCTCGGGTTTTGAGTAAATGGTAAACAAGACTCGTTGCTGGACTTGACCGCTCTCTGGCGTCCTCTCTCCATGGACCAGCAGGAGCTGTCGCCCCTTCTTCCGAACATACGGCATAGCATCCTCCCGTTGTGCACAGGATATATAGCACGCACAACAAACTTGCAAGCGGCTGGTGATGGTCACAAGCGACAAACAGGGAGTAAAAGCCGTGAAACAGAATGCCTGACGACATTGTGAAGGATGCGATGCGCTGCGAGCTGCAGGAAGTAGGGAAATGAGAAGAATCCTAACAGGGCCATCCGAGGGCGAGGGCCGGCAGCGCGTTTGCACGCGACCTGCGTGGACTTATCCCTGGTTGAGCCACTCCAACTGCACGTCTGGAGCGGCGGGGTGAAGACCCGGCGTGTCTATGCTTGGGTTTTTCCGCCTACGGCGGCGATGGTCTTTGCCATGTATTCAAAATGGTGCATAATGACGACGTGAATCGTGACTCCACTATTACCCTCCGACTCCCAGGCAAACTCAAACGCCGCCTGGAAGCGCGGGCTCGCAAGATGCGCCGTTCGCTTTCGG
>RPQK01000569.1 GCA_003819755.1 Acidobacteriota bacterium
AAAGCCGGTTGAAAGAAATTGAACCAAATTCAAATATCACTACTAATTACAGCCGCGCAGAACCAAACTTGCACGCGCGGCGCGATCAAGTGTTACGGTTGTAACACGAATTACACGAATTGGCCATCAATTCGTGTAATTCGTGGATAAATCCCTTCCTCTAGAAACGAAACCCTCGCTCCACTTCCCACGTCTTCCCAACAAGATGAAGCGATCAGGTTTTGGGAAAGTCGCCGTTGCTGTTTTTCTTGGAACACTCCTGCTCGCCGCTGATCGCGGCGATGTCACGTCGGCCGCCACGCGGTTTATCGCCTCGCTTTCTGCCGAGCAGAAAGCAGGAGCCGTTTTCGCCCGGGATGACGCCGAGCGCTATAACTGGCACTACACCCCGGTGTCTCGGAAAGGAGTGCCGATCCGTCAGCTGGATGAGCCTCAAGTCGATGCGGGGGATCAACTGCTCCAAACTGTGCTCAGTGAGGAGGGACTGCGCAAGGCGAAGGAGATCATGCACCTCGACCAGATTCTCTACGAACAGGAAGGACGTAATCCCATCCGCGACCCTCGCGCGTACTTCTTCACCTTTTTTGGCCGCCCCGACACGACAGGAGAATGGGGTTGGCGGTTTGAGGGACACCACCTTTCGTTGAACCTGACAGTTCGCGAAGGAAAGGTGGTCGCGGTAACGCCTCTGTTTTTCGGCGCCAACCCGGCCACAGTGAAGCAGGGGCCAGAGACAGGCAGGCAGGTCCTGAAACCGGAAGAGGAGCTCGGCAGAGCCCTCTTGCTTTCCTTTTCAGAGGCCGAGCGCTCCAAGGTTGTAATCCAAACCCGCGCTCCCGCCGATATCATTACCAAGGCTTCCCGGCGGCCGGAGGTCGGCGCGCCGGCCGGGCTCTCGTATGGCTCGATGAACGCCAACCAGAAGGGCCTCCTCCTCCAGCTCCTCAGAACGTATGTCGACCGGCTCAACCGCGGCTTGTCCGAGGCGGAGATGGCAAACATAAACGGCCAGGGCCTGGACAGGCTTTACTTCGCCTGGGCGGGCGAGGGCGAACCGGGAAGGCCGCATTACTACCGGATCCAGGGCCCGTCTTTTGTCATCGAGTATGACAACACCCAGAACAATGCCAATCATGTCCACACATCCTGGCGGAGCTTGACGAACGATTTCGGCGAGGACCCACTGCGCACGCACCTCGAGCAGGTGCACTCCCACCACTAGCTGGCGCCTCCCAGAGCCGCGCCTCCAATCCGTTGGACGTCGATCCAACTTCTTGGCTTGGCAGTTGACCCAAAGGTGCCGTGAAACGCGCCTCGTCAGGCCTTTCTTCCTGCCCTGACAACAACTTGTTCGGAGGCGGCACCTGTCTGGACTCGATATTGCTTTCTGAGGCAATAACACACGTCTTGTTTAATCTCTAACCAACCCCGATCTCGGGGACGGAGGAATCGAATATGCGACAGACGACTTACTGGATAGCCGTAGCCCTGGCTCTCGCCCTTGCCAGTCTGGCTCCGGTCGCGGCGCAGGTGCTCACATCTCCGGTCAGCGGCACGGTGACCGATCAAAGCGGGGGCGTCGTGCCGGACGCGACCGTGACCTTGACCAATGTACAAACGAACGCCGCCGAGACGGTAGTCACCAACGATAGCGGGGCTTACACTTTTCCGCAGGTCTTGCCGGGAGTCTACAACGTAAGCGCCGAACTGCCCGGTTTCAAACGGGCCAGAGTCGAGCAGGTGCGGGTGGAAGTCTCAACCCCCGCAACCGTCGACCTGCGAATGGAGGTCGGCGGGGTCACTGAGGAGGTGGTCGTGACGGGCTCACAAGGCCAGACCATGATGAACACCGTCAACGCCGAGATCAATACCATCGTGGACCGGGCCCGGATAGAGGAGTTGCCGCTGAACGGACGCAACGTGGCAGACCTCGCACTCTTACAGGCGGGGGTGACCGGGAGCGGCGAAATTGCGCGTGAGGCCTCGGTTAACGGCATGCGGGGGACCTTCAACAATATGACCCTCGACGGCGTCAACAACCAGGACAACTTTATTCGAACGGACGCATTTTTTGGTGTCATTCCTTTACGCGAGAGCTTTGTGGAGGAGTTTAACCTGACGACCTCCAATGCCGACGTCGATGCCGGAAACGGCGCGTCACAGACTCTCATGGTGACTCGCTCGGGCTCAAATGACTTCCACGGGCAGCTGTTTTACTACCATCGCAATGACGCCTTAAACGCCAACACGTTCTTTAACAATGCCACCGGGCTGGAAAAGGCGACAGTGAGGAACCACCAATACGGCGGCAGCCTCGGCGGGCGGATCATTCCCGACAAGTTGTTCTTCTTCGTCAACTACGAGCAGGAACGCGACCCTGCAACCACGCCGGTAGCACGTATCGTCCCGACTGAAGCTGCCAGACTAGGGAACTTCACTTATGATAGCGGGAACGCGGGACTGCAGACCGTCAATCTCTTTCAGCTGACCGGCGTCACACCCGACCCGGAGGTTCAGTCACTGCTCAACCTTATCCCTGCTCCCAACGACCCGAGCCTGACCGACGACCCGAACCTGTCCGGGTTCCGGTTCAACAGTCCGGCCAAGAACGACAGCGACTGGTTGAACATCCGCATGGACTTCGAACCCTGGCAGAACCACGCCTTCACTGCGTCGTTTCATCAATTTACCCTCGATATTCCCAACA
Organism: Acidobacteriota bacterium; assembly: GCA_003819755.1. Classification (GTDB taxonomy): domain Bacteria; phylum Acidobacteriota; class UBA6911; order RPQK01; family RPQK01; genus RPQK01. Next base: position 2,708 of record RPQK01000569.1, read on the forward strand.
GCCCGAGCAACGACATTGACGCCCGGTTCCCGGGTTTGCCCGGTGCCGGCCAGGAATCAACTCGGCGCTTGGGCTCGGCCTCGTGGAGAGCCAGCCTGACGCCGACAATCACGAACGAGTTGCGATTTGGGGTCCAATGGGCGCCCGTTGATTTCACGACCCAGGAGAGCTTCCAACGTGGTTATCAGATCCTGTTCTCTGACGCCAGCCTCGGAGAGTCCGACTTGTTCGAGAATCCGATTCAGAACTTCACTCCCCAGGGGCGAAACGCGCCGGTTTACGACCTCCTCAACAACATGAGCTGGGTGACAGGAAACCACGCTTTCAAATTCGGCGGAAACTACCGCGCCCTTAGTGTCGATCAGTACGCGACTTTCGGAGTGATCCCGCAGTACATCCTCGGATTCGGAACCGGCAACGAGGATCCGCTCGACCCCGGCATGTTTCCCGGGGGGATTGCGCCTGCGGACCTGGCAGTGGCGTCCGAGATGCTGGGTATTCTGGGTGGTTATGTGCGAACCGGCCAGCAGACCTTCAACGTTACCAGCCGCACTTCGGGGTTCGTCCAGGGTGCCCGTGAAGACCGCTTGATCAAGCAGAACTTTTTCTCGGTCTTTGGCGGCGATACCTGGCGCCTGCGTCCGGACCTTACTCTCAACTACGGTCTCCGCTGGGAATTCCACGGAGTTCCGACCGAGGACCAGGGACTGGCCTTGTTGCCGGTCGGAGGGAGCGAGGCGGTTCTCGACCCGAACGCGGTGGTTGATTTCGCGGGTGGAGACACTGGCCGCGATTTCTTCGAGAACGATTGGAACAACTTCGCTCCGAACGTCGGCCTGGCATGGCGGCCGTGGTCCAGCACGGTTTTCCGCGGCGGATACTCGATTGCTTACGTGGTCGACAATAACATCACAACTGTCACCAACGCTTTGGCAGGGAACGCGGGCCTCTCACAGCAGCAGGTGATCCCGGAAATTACCGGGACGCTGTCGGGGGGAGGGCGAATACCGGTCGACACGCCGGAGTTCCAGGTCCCGCGAACCGCCATGCAGGGCGTGCTGGCCGACCCGGCCGCCGCGCTCTTCGCTATCGATCCGAACTTGCGAGTTCCCTATGTGCAACAGTGGAACATCGGGATCCAGCACGAGCTTTTCCGTGATACCTACATCGAAGCCCGCTACGTGGGGAACCGGGGAATCAAGCTGACCCGTGCGATCGACGTCAATCAGGTTCGTTTCCCGGCCGAGTTCGTCGAGGACTTCCGGCGCGCTCAGAGGAACCTGGCCGCGAACAACGACCCGCTGACCGGCGAAGAACTGACGTTCTTCCCGCAGCTTGGCGGGGCCGCGGAGTTCTTTATGGGCAACAACACCGTGAGGAACTGGATCCGCAACGGCGAGATCGGGAGCTACGTCGGGAATCTTCTGGCCCTCAACCGCGACTTCTTCTTTGCCGGCTGGGGCGGCGAAGAGTTCGGTTCTACTGTGGAACCGGGCGCGTTCCTCGCCAACCCGAATACGTTTGTCGCCGACATTGTTCAGAACAATGCTTTCTCGAGGTACAACGCATTGCAGGTCGAGGTCCGGCGACGCTATCGCCAAGGCTTCACGGGCCAGTTCAACTACACGTTCGGCAAGGTTCTGACCAATTTCGCCGGGAGTCAGACTAATTTCCGCGGCTATTTCGATAACGCACAGCAGAACCTGGAAATCATGAGGCCCGACTACGACATCAGTCACACCTTCAACGGCAACTTTGTCTGGGACCTGCCGGTCGGCGCCGGGCGAGCTTTCGACACGAGCGGAGTATTGGACGCGATCATAGGAGGCTGGAGCCTGAACAGCATCGTGCGGGTCCGCTCCGGCGAACCGATCAACATCGTTTCCGAGCGGGGCACTATCAACCGCGGCGGCTCGCGCTCAACCACCAACACTGTTCACATGGTCGGGCTCGACATCGCTGAACTGCAGGAGCGAACCGGGATCTTCCGTGACGATCGAGGTAGGATCCTTCTTTTCGATCCGTCTTTGATCGACACGGCTAGCGGGCGCGCGAACCCGCAGTTTTTCCAGAATCCGGGACTTCTCGAAGCCGGAACTCTGGCGCTTTCGCCCGTCAGCGGTCCTTGGTACTCGAATACCGATGTGGGGATTCGCAAAAGCTTCCGGCTGCCCATCACGGAGGATTCGCGGGTCCAGGTCAGGTTTGACGTGTTCAACGTGTTCAACCGCACCAACTTTGCGGTACTCACTCAACCGTCCACGGCTCGCGGAAACGACCCCCTGGGGATCCTCAACCGCCACAATATCAACAGCACGTCTTTTGGCGTGATTGACGATACGTTCTCAGCGCGGCAGATGCAGGTGGGTTTGAAGGTCGTCTTCTAGCCAGGTCCCTAAAAGAACCCGGGGCGGCTTTTTAGGGCCGCCCCTGTTTCCCAACACGGCGAGGTTAGGTTGTGGAAGGTTCGATTAGAAGATTAACCTCGCGCGCAGGTCCGTAGCAAAACAATTTGTATATACCAAACTGCACGGTTTCCCGCCGGACTGCACGGTTTCCCGCCGGCCGCAACTCCACCCGCCTGTGCGATTCCGACGCAGGGTAGGTTTCGAAGGAGGGCGCGCGGTCAGCGCCCGGATGAAACCCGCCTTACGTTCGAATCGCTCGCGGGAAAAAAGGCCGCGGGGAGGAC
>RPQK01000570.1 GCA_003819755.1 Acidobacteriota bacterium
AAACCTCTCCCGGTGAAGGTTATCGATGAAGCGACGGGCGCCGATATCACGGGAGATCCTAACGTCGAATTCGAGTGGGTCAGACCGGGCGGGCTGGAAGAGACCGTGGCCAATTGGGTATTGGGTCAATTCAAGAAGATAGACTCCAGGATCGACGCCAAGATTGTCGGTATTACCGTGAACCGAAATCCGGCGGCCGGCACAGCCGAAGTCGTTTTCAAGGAAGCCGGGGTCAACATGCTCGAAGCCCGGCGCAAAATGTCGGACGACACGATCATCAAATCGAATCGGTCCTTTCTGATCGGCGGCATGGAGATCATGAAGGTCACGGGTTTGAAAATCGAGCCCGCGTCGCTCAGCAACCTTCTGCTCAACTCCGGGGCTGATTTCATCAACCAGTGAATGGGTTTGTAGGACGGGATAGATCCCCCCATGGTACTGTTCCCCCCTGCGGGGCTCTTCACGACCTGCTGGGCGCCCCTCGGTAAACTGGGGGACAAGGGTTTCGTCAAGGTGAAGGAGATCAAGCTCAGTTTCTTCGGCGGGCTGATTTCAGACTGGGACCTGATGAATGCGCTCAACGGCGTCATCGGAATGGTCGTGGATGCGGTGCCGATAAAATGGCTGTCCGCTGCCGTCGCAATCGGCAAGCCCCTGGCCTTGAACTACTTGCTCGACTTCAAGATCGGCCGGGAGCCAGCCGAACCCAAGAAGGGGGACACCCAGGACGACATCATCCGGGTGACCAACGGGTTTGACTGGACTGAGAAGACCTTCCTGAAGGGCATGGTCTACGCGAAGGGATCGGGGATCTCCTCCGTGCAAGCCACCCTGGATCTCGAAGACTACTGCCTGGGGAAAGCCTCTGACTCAATGTTCGTGATAGTCCTGCCTGATCTCGAACAGGTGGACATCCGCAACCAGGCAGGCCGCCCGGAAGACCCCCTGGTCGTCGACATCGCCGAATCGATCCAGCCGCACGGCGTGGGCATGTTCAATGCCTTCAAACAGGGCTCCGTACCCATGTCAGTCGGATTTGATCCGATCGGGGAGACCAATCGCGAGAAGATTACTGAAATGGCGGAGAACATGATCCCCGGGGCCAAGAAGTGGTTGAACGATCTGGGCGTCCCGGTGACGGTTGCGCGGCCCAGCGGCGCCACCCTTAACCAGGCAGGCGTGTACGAAGGCGGTGACTACTACTTCAAGATGAAACTCGCCTGGCAGCCGCTGGCCGCGACCTTCACTATCGACGAGCTCCGCTTGCAGGCGCCGCTGTGGCACGGGTTTACGAAGTGGGCGCTCAAGCCGACGCCAAACCCCTTCGCCACAGTGGAGCCGGACTACGGGACGGTCACCGGGGTTCAGTCGGGTATGACCGATCTGCGGCTGGACGTCTGCATTCCAGTCATGACCAAGCGCGCCGACGAGAACCGCCTGCTGGTCCGTGGCGCCTCGATTCGCGGACACAAGTTCCTTGATAAGAACATGAACGGCAAGAGTGACGACGGCGAGCCGGGCATCCCGGGGTTCGTCATTGAGCTGAACGGAAGTGAGCAGCGGATCACTTATAAGGACGGGACCTATTTCTTCAACGACCTTGCACCGGGCACTTACACGGTGCGCGAAATTCAGCAGCCGGGCTATGAGGCCACCACTCCGACGTCCGTCCAGGTCAAGGTGGAAAAAAGAGAAATCCACAACATCCACTTCGGCAACCGGCTGCTGACCGGCGAAATCCAGGTGTTCAAGTTCAACGACCTTAATCGCAACGCTCAATACGATTGGGGCGAGCCGTTCGTGGAGAACTGGGAAATCAAACTCGTGAACCCGGCCCGCACCGCTACCACCAACGGGGCGGGCTGGGTCTCGTTCGGTAACCTGCCCCCCGGGCAGTATACGGTCCAGGAGGTGATGCAGCCCGGCTGGTACAACACGACACCCATCTCCCAGACCGTCACGGCGAGCGCCGGGAACGTTACGTTCGTCTATTTCGGGAACAGCCCCATCGGACCCGATCGCAGCGTGATTTACGGGAGCAAGTTCGAAGACCTGGATGGCAATGGAAAGTGGGATACGGGCGAGCCTTTTATCCCCCAATGGCCGATCATGCTCTCCGGCGCCGCCACTGCGAACACTACGACGGACGAGAAGGGGGAATACGAGTTCAAGAACCTTGAGCCGAAGACCTACCAGGTGAATGAGGCGATGTCTGGCGGCTGGACAAGGACTACGGCTTTGCTCCCCTCCATTTCCCTTATGGCGGGCATGCAGGTGGAACAGAACTTCGGGAACTTCCGCCACATGCAGGTGCGAGGCCGGAAGTTCAAGGACCCCAATGGAAACGGCGTCCAGGACCAGGGAGAACCTGGACTACCGGGCTGGACCATTCAGCTCGACCTCCAGGCGGACGGCCAGGTGGACTACGTTGCCGTTACCGACGGAAACGGTGATTACCGGATTGATGACGTGGGACCGGGGGATTACCAGGGGTCGCGGACCTTCACAATCCGTGAAGTCCCCCAGCCGGGTTGGGAGCAGACCTGGCCCAAGGCAACCGAAATTTATCCCATCCACAGCGGCCTGGTCGTGTCCAACGCCAACTTCGGCAATAGGCCACTCGTCAAGTTGACCGCGATCAAGATCGAGGACCTCGACGGAGACGGCGAGCCGGATGCGGGAGAACCAGGTTATGCCGGCTGGCGCATGTTCCTTGACCTGAAGAACGACGGCACCAACGACAAGGAAGCCACGACCGACGCCACCGGGCGCGCCTACTTTGATAATGTCCCGCCGGGAACGCATGCCTTGCTTGAGGAGTCCAGGGCGGGCTGGATCCGGACCTACCCGGCCGATGGGCGCCATCTGGTGAGGGTAGAGGCCGACGGGATCGCTCCGGCACCCGGCAACTTTGTGAACTTCCACCTTGTCAAGCTGTGCGGGGTGAAGTTCGAAGACAAAAATGGTACCGGCAAGCGCGAGGAGGATGAACCAGGTCTGCCCGACTGGACCATTCAACTGGACCTCAACAACGACGGCGGCATAGACAAGACGGCGGTCACCGGCGCCTTCGGGAATTACTGTTTTGAAGACATCGGCCCCGGCACGCACAAGATCAAGGAGGTGCTGCGGACCGGCTGGATCCGCACCATCCCCGCGAGCCCCGGCGAGCACGTCGTCAAGGTCAAGAGCAGCGAGGACAAGACCGGGCTGGATTTCGGCAACTTCCGCCTGGGTGCGATATCCGGACGCAAGTTCAACGACCTGAACAAGAACGGCAGCAAGGACAAGGACGAACCCGGACTGCAGGGTTGGGTAATCTACCGCGACCACAACTTTGACGGCGTACTGAACAACCCGAAGGGCAACGGGATCTGTGATCCCGGCGCCACGGAACTCTGCGCTGTGACCGATAAGAACGGCGACTACGGCCTTCCCAGCCTCACTGCCGGTATATACCGGATTCGGGAGGTGCCGCAGTCCGGCTGGAAGCAGAGTACCAAAGATCCGGATGACCTGCCGGTCAAGAGCGGCCAGGCTTATACCGATATCGACTTCGGCAATGTCCCGGAAAGCGGCGGTGCGGAAATACGCGGCCTGAAGTTCTACGACTTTGACCACGACGGCGTCAAAGACGCCCACGAACCTGGGATACCCGGCTGGACGATCTTCCTCGATGCGAACAGCAACGGGCAGCTCGACAGCGGCGAAAAGACGGCTGTCAGCGATGAAGACGGCAAGTACGCTTTAACGGAAATGACACCGGGCAGCTACACCCTACGAGAGGTCCAGAAGCCAGGCTGGAGGCAGACGGTGCCGACCTCGGGCACATATTCAGTGACAATCACGACCGGCCAGAAAGTCACCGATCGCGACTTCGGGAACTACATTCTGTTCCCGAGTTATCTGTACTTCCCCTTCTACCAGGGGAACGCTCAGGCGTTCACGGGCTTTGCCCTTTCCAACTACTCCAGTCAGCCCCTGATCGCAGTATTCAACGCGTATGGCAAGGACGGCCAGAGGCTGAATTTTCCGCGCAATCCGGCCGTTTTTCGACTCAATGCCAACGGGCAACTGGCGCGACTTGGCAACGAGCTGTTCCGCGTGCCTGGCGACGGCGAGCAGTCCGGTTGGATCGAAGTCCTGTGCGACAGCGGGCAAGTTGGCAGCTTCTTCCAGTTCGCCGGTTCCAGCCTGAAGAAGATCGACGGTTCCGTGGCGTTCACCCAGATGGCGAAGAAGCTCTATTTCACTCGGGTTCTGGACGGACCGGGGTACCACACGCGCCTGAGCATCGCGAACCCGACGGACGAGCAGATCAAGCTCGACCTGAGACTGGTTAAGACTCTGGAAGGCTGGCCGACATCAGTAAACGGTTCCATGAACGGTTCCAGTCCTCAGGCGACTCCCCTGGTCAGCCGGACGATCCCCGCCAAGGGTCTCCTCTACGATACGGTCGCCGACCTCTTCGAAACCGAGGTGATGTTTGGCGGATACGTGGTCGCGGAGGTCACCCAGGGAACAGGGGCGGTGGGCTTCGAATTGCTGGAGCAGGACCAACCTGAGACCGTGATCGGCCTCAACGCACATTTTGAGAATTTTTCCACGAAAGCGTATTGCGCCCAACTGGCGAGCGGGCCTACGGTCATGACCCTTCTGAAGTTTACCAACGTCAGCAATCAGACACGGTTGATCTCACTGACGGCGTTCAACGAAGAGGGCAAGAACATCGGGCAGTCCACGTTCAGCCTGGCGCCCGGCGAGCAATACGAGGACGAAGCAGGCTATATTTTCAATCTGGACTTTAACTCCTTGACCGTAGGTTCGGTGAGTGTGACGAGCGATGGTCCAGGCGTTTTGTCCGATGTCGTGTTCGGAGAACCGAATTCGTTCGAGTATCTGGCAGCCTTGCCTCTGCAGACCAGCGGCTTTGGCGAGGCGATTTTCAGCCACGTCGCCAACGGGGTTGGTTTCTTTACCGGGATTGGCATTTTCAACCCCAACCCGCAGGCGGCCGAGGTGACCATCCAGGTGTTCTCGCCGGAAGGAGTGGAGACTGGGCAACAGCACTTCACGGTTGCGGCCGGCAACCGCTTCTCGAAGCTCTTACCCGAACTGGTGCCGTCTACCAATGGACAGTTGGGTGGCTACGTGGTCATCCGCTCCACCCAACCACTCGTCGCCCAGCAACTGTTTGGAGGACTCAGCTTGACCCTGATGTCAGCCGTCCCGCCGACGATAGTGCGGTAAGTGGGGGGCCATCCACGAATTACACGAATTACACGAATTCAAAGGACCTCAAGGACCTCAAAGACCTCAAGGACAAAGCAACAGTCACCGTCCTTGAGGTCTTTGAGGTCCTTGAGGTCCTTTGAATTCGTGT
>RPQK01000571.1 GCA_003819755.1 Acidobacteriota bacterium
AGTACCGAGCCCAACAGGTAATGAGTATTGCGAACGTTGGTGACCCAGTCGCGCATAGCCTCGTTGATCGCGTCCTTCAGAGTGCGGCTGCCGGAAGGAACCGGGGTGACGCGCGCACCCATCAACTCCATGCGGAAGACGTTGAGCGCCTGGCGCTGCATGTCGTCGGTTCCCATATAGATCTCAGATTCGAGCCCAAGGAGGGCGCCGGCTGCTGCTGTCGCCACTCCATGCTGGCCTGCCCCGGTTTCGGCGATGATGCGAGTCTTCCCCATCCTCTTCGCGAGGAGTGCTTGCCCGAGCGCGTTGTTGATCTTGTGCGCGCCGGTGTGACAGAGGTCCTCTCGTTTCAGATAAATTCGAACCCCGAGGGCCTCAGACAAGCGCTGCGCCGGATAGAGCGGAGTCGGCCGCCCGACATAAACCTGGAGCAAATGGTCCAGTTCCTTCACGTACTCGTCGCTGGCGCGGGCCTCCAGGTAAGCCCGGTTCAGATCCTCCAGCGGAGACATTAGCGTCTCCGGGACAAATTGTCCCCCATAGTCGCCGAAATAACCTTGATTCTCAGACGATTCTTTTCCGCGTTTCGCGTCCGCTGACGCTTCATCCGCGGGATGTCCGCGTTGTTCCGTGGGATGTTGCACGCTTAACCTCTCCTAAAAATCGCTTCAACTTTTCCGGATCCTTACAACCCGGGTTTTTCTCGACACCTGAACAGACATCGACTCCGGCAGGCCGGAGGCGCTCAATGGCGCTATAGACGTTCTCCGGCGAAAGCCCTCCGGAGAGAATGTACGGCCTGCCGAGTCGAGCGACTCGCTCCCAATCGCCTACCTTCCCTTGTCCCCAGGAGCCGTCTATGACGATCTCCCAATCGTCGAAGAGATCGGCATTTTCGGGGCCCACCGCAACCCACGTCCGCCGCGCGTTGGCCGGCAGACACCGCGGGTCCGAGACCCCGTGAAACTGGAGAACTTCCGTCGGAGCTTCACTCCAGCCGTCTATCCCTACCAGAATCCCGACCGTCAGGAAGGTTCCACGATCGAAGCGCCGGGACAGCTCGGAAATCATCTCGGCGGCCTGGCGCGGCGCTATGTAGCGGGGACTGGACGGCCAGAAGTTGAAACCAAGCGCGTTGGCCCCGAGCTCCAGGGAGAGAGCTCCGTCTTCAACCGAAGTGATCCCGCAGATCTTGACGATCACGCTTCGCCTCGCAGTTCCAGCAGCTTCTTCCCCGGATCCTTCGCATCCATGAAGACCGAGCCGATCAGAAACCCGGAGAACCCCGCATCCTGAAGTTCCAGGATGACCGATCGCTCCTTGATGCCGGACTCGGCGACCAGGGTGTAGACCTTTTCCTTTTCCAGCAGCTTCGCAATCTGGAAACAGGTATCGAGCTTCACCTCGAAGGTCCGCAGGTCCCGGTTGTTCACCCCGATCAGACGGGTGCCCTGATCCATCGCCGCCTCCAGCTCAAAGGCGTCGTGGATCTCGACGAGCGGCTCCAGGTTTCGGTCCTCACCGTACAGGAGAAGGTCTTTCAGCAGGCCCGGCGAGAGGTCGCGAACAATCAGAAGGTACGCGGACGCCCCATGGTCAGCCGCCTCCTTGACCTGATCCCGAGTCCGGATGAAATCCTTTCTGAGCAGTGGAGGGCAGTCATCGATCTCCGCGACTTTGCGCAGGTATTCGAGCTTCCCGTTAAAACGCGGCTCCTCGGTCAGCACGGAGATTGCCGCTGCCCCGTGATCTCGATAGACCTTTCCGATGTCTTCGGGCGATAGCTTGCAGGCAAACGGCCCGTGACTCGGGCTCGAGTACTTGATCTCGGCGATGATGTTCGTCCCTGATTTTGTGAGTGCGTCCTTGAATCGCGGCATACTGTTCCCATCGGCGTTGGGTGGCAGGGGTGCGAGGGTTAGGCCCGCGAGATCCGCGTAGATCCGCGTTATCCGCGGGCCTCACCCTCGCACCCCTGCCACCGCTCACGCGCATGCTTTCCGTAACAACTCCACCTTCTCCATCGCAGCCCCGGTGTCGATCGACTCCTCAGCCTTCTTAATAGCCAGACAGAAATCCATGTCAGAAGCCAGATGAATAGCCGCGGCGGCGTTGAGTACTACCACATCGCGAGCCGCGCCGTTCGACTTCCCGCAGAGAATGGCTTTAGTGATCTCCGCATTCTGTTCCGGCGTCCCACCACGCAAACTTGACCAATCGGCTGGCCGCAAACCAAATTGGGCGGGATCGAAGTCAAATGTCCTGGTCCCATGCGACCCAATGTCTGAAACACGCGCGGGGGCGCCTGTCGACAGTTCGTCCAACCCGTCATGACTATGAACCACCCAGGCGCGGCGGCAATTCAGCTGAGCCAATGCCTGCGCGAGTTTTTCGGTCAGCGCGGGCGAATAAACCCCCACGATCTGGAATGGGGCAGAAGCCGGGTTGGTCAAGGGGCCGAGCAGGTTGAAGACCGTGCGGTGCCCGATCTCACGGCGAATAGCGGCGACGCGCTTCATCGACGGATGAAAGAAAGGCGCGAACATGAAAGTCAGGCCGATTTCATTCAGGCAGTACTCTGCCAGTTCAACAGAAGCCGAGATGTTTATCCCGAGCGCCGAAAGGAGATCGGCACTTCCGCAGCGGGAAGTAATGGCCCGGTTTCCGTGTTTCGCAACCGGCAGCCCCGCACCCGCAATGACAAAGGCGGCCGTGGTTGAGATGTTGAAGGTATCAAGCCCCCCTCCGGTTCCCGCCGTGTCGACCGTATTCGTATGTTTGCTCCGAATCGTGACCACGTGGTTGCGCATCACGCGTGCAAACCCGGCAATCTCGTCCGAGTGCTCCCCCTTCATCGCCAGCGCACTCAGGAAGGAGGCAATCGGAACATCGGGCGTCTCTTCGTGAAGCATCAATTCCAGGGCCGCTTCGGCTTGCGGCTCGGAAAGATGCCGGCCCTGCATCACCTGGGCGGTTAGCTCCTGCAACATAGGAAATTCTCCAGAATCTTCTTTCCCTCGGGCGTCAAAACCGATTCCGGGTGAAACTGGACGCCAAACACTGAGTGCAGTCTGTGCTTCAATCCCATGATCAGGCCATCGCCGGTCCAGGCGGTGACGTCGAGGCACTCCGGCAGTCGGTCTCGGCTCACGATGAGCGAATGGTATCGCGTCGCCTGGAAGGGGCATGGAAGGCCGTTAAAGAGCGAGCCTCCCTCGTGAAAGATCATGGAAGTCTTTCCGTGTTTCAGCTCGGGAGCCCGGATGACATCCCCGCCGAACGCGGCACCGATGGCCTGGTGGCCAAGGCAGACTCCAAGGATCGGAATCGAGTCGGCAAAAGCACGGATCACATCGACCGAAATGCCCGCCTGGCGAGGGGTCCCGGGACCTGGTGAAATGACGATCCGGTCGGGCTTCATGGCCGCGATATCTGCGAGCGAGAGCTGGTCGTTTCGTTTCACTTCGACCTGGCAGTTCAGCTCCCAAAGGTACTGTGCCAGGTTGTACGTAAAGCTGTCGTAGTTGTCGATAAGCAAGACGTTCATAGGTTCTTAAGTTCTGGGTTCTGGGTTCTGGGTTCTGAGTCCTAATTCTCAGTTTGAATTGTGCTTGGGACGCCACTCCAAACTGAGAACCGAGAACTCAGAACAGAGAACTCAGGACCTGTTTACTCCCGCAAACTGGTGCGATAACTCGAGCGCGTGCGAAAGCACGCGCGCCTTATTTCGGCACTCCTTGTCCTCCAGCTCGGGAACCGAGTCGGCCACGATGCCCGCGCCTGCCTGAAAGACCGCCTCGCCTGGGCGCATGACGATCGTCCGGATGGCGATACACGTATCCAGATTGCCAGAGAAATCCAGATAACCGATCGCCCCTGCATAGATCCCCCGAGGACACGGTTCCAGCTCGTCAATGATTTCCATCGCGCGCACCTTCGGCGCCCCGCTGACTGTGCCGGCGGGAAAGCAAGCGGCCAAAGCGTCGAACCGGTCGACGCCATCGCGCAGCCGGGCTCGCAGCGCGCTCACCAGGTGCATGACATGCGAGTACTTTTCCAGGAACATGAAATCTTCGACTGAAACGGTCCCGAATTCACTCACCCGTCCCAGGTCGTTGCGCCCAAGGTCGACGAGCATGACATGCTCCGCCCGTTCCTTCTCGTCGGCCAGCAGCTCCTGCTCGAGCGCCTTTTCTTCGTCTGGAGTTCGCCCCCTGCGCCTCGTCCCGGCGATAGGCCGGTATTCAAGTCCGCTCCCCTGGACTCGCAGGAGCATTTCCGGCGACGAGCCGGCAACGCAGAACTCGTCACGTTTTAGAAAGAAGAGGTAAGGAGACGGGTTCAGGTAACGAAGCGCGCGGTAGACGTTAAAAGGTTCTCCTGTAAAGCTGGCGGAGAATCGCTGGGACAATACCACCTGGAAAATATCCCCCGCCCGAATGTACTCCTTCGCCTCGTCGACAGACTCGCGAAACCGCGCTCCATCATCCTCGGTCTTAAAGTCCGTGGTGCCCGAGGCGGCGTCGGGTGAAGGGAGAGCGACGCCCAGCGGACCTTCGAGCAAACGCCGCTCAAGCTCCTCGACCCGACCCATGCTGTCATGCGACATAATGACGATCCGGTGCAGCAGATGATCGAAGGCGAGCACGGTCGAGTAGTAGTCCATCATAACGGATGGAAGATCGGCTGTTTGCCTGCCCGGCAGTCTCTCAAATTCGCGAATGAGGTCATAGCAGAAGATACCCACCGCGCCCCCGGTAAAGGGCGGGAGATCGGGGTCGGCCGGCTCGACCGCGGGGAAACCGTTGCGAAATTCAGCAAAATTCCCGTCAAAGCACTGGTAAGGGTTTACTCCGATGAAGGAGTAGCGCCCGATCTTTTCGCCTCCTTCAACCGACTCGAGCAGAAAGGCCCTTTTCGCATTGGCAGCCACCTTCAGGTAAGCCGATACCGGGGTCAGCAAATCAGCAAGAACGGTCTTGTGGTAAACCATAAGCCTTTTCTTTTCCGCGTTTGTCCGTGTCTTCCGCGCCTTCCGCGCGTAACCAAAAAAAAAGCCGTGGGGCTAATACCCCACGGCTCTTTGCTATTGATCTCTTCCTAAGCCTTATGAGGGTCGACAGTCCCCGGCGCCAACTATGTACTAGTTGCGCCAGTAGGAACTGTTGATCTTCATATCTATTTACTTCCCGCTTTTAAGAATAGGGAGTTTCCGCGATGTGTGTCAAGGTTTTTTTCGCGCAACTGGCCAGGCCTGCGAATAACACGGATAGCACTGGTTTATCCACGAACCAACACGAACGAACACGAACAAAAGCGTATTTGTTCGTGTTCGTTCGTGTTGGTTCGTGGATAAACCAGTGCTATCCGTGTTATCCGCAG